>JAEYXI010000466.1 GCA_023428515.1 Pseudomonadota bacterium
TCCGGTTCCGTTTTATTGGGGGGGGCGGTGGGGGGGTCACCGCCCGCCCTTTTCGCAGGCCGGATCGTGATTCCGGCCGCGAACACAGACTGCAGGAGGGGACATCGTGGATCCGATATCCGAACTCATCAGAAGCGCGAAGATCCCGATCGGCCGATGGGGAAAGGCCTTTTTCGACTTCCTGACGACGAATTTCGAATGGTTCTTCGACTCGATCGCAGACGCCGTCACCTTCGTGCTCGACGGGCTGGTCGACCTTTTGCTGATGGTCTATCCGGTGGTGCTGGTAGCAGCGATCGCGGCGCTTGCCTGGTGGCTGCAGAAATCCTGGAAACTGGCGCTCGGCGTGGCGCTCGGGCTGCTCTTCATCATCAACCAGGGATTGTGGAAGGAAACGGTCGAAACGCTGGTGCTGGTGGTCGCGGCGGCCGCCGCCTCGATGGCGATCGGCGTGCCGATCGGCATATGGGCGGCGCACAGCGAGCGCGGCTACCGCTGGCTGCAGCCGATCCTCGACCTGATGCAGACCATGCCGACCTTCGTCTACCTGATCCCGGTGCTGATCTTGTTCGGGCTGGGCATCGCGCCGGGCCTGATCGTCACCGTGATCTTCGCATCGCCCGCGCCGATCCGCCTGACCTATCTCGGCATCACCTCGGTGCCGAAGCCGATGATCGAGGCCGGCGAGGCGTTCGGCGCAACCAAGCGCCAGCTCCTGTGGAAAGTCGAGTTGCCGGCCGCCCTGCCGACCATCATGGCGGGGCTCACCCAGTGCATCATGCTCTGCCTGTCGATGGTAGTGATCGCCGCGCTGATCGGCGCCGACGGGCTCGGCAAGCCCGTGGTCAGGGCGCTCAACTCGGTCAACATCCCGCTCGGGCTTGAAGCCGGTCTCGCCATCGTCGTGCTTGCCATCATCCTCGACCGTATCAGCCGCATCGGAGCCACCAAATGAACGCGGCGGTCGAATTCAGGGATGTCGACATCGTCTTCGGAGCCGCGCAGCAAGCTGCGCTCGCGATGATCGACAAGGGCGCCACGCGGCAGGAAATCCTCGAGAAGACCGGCGCAGTGCTCGGCTGCGCAGGCGCCAACCTTACGGTGCACGAGGGCGAGATCTCGGTGCTGATGGGTCTCTCGGGCTCGGGCAAGTCGACGCTGCTGCGCGCCGTCAACCGGCTGAACGTTCCGGCGCGCGGCAACGTCTTCGTCAAGGCGGGCGACAAGACGGTCGACGTCGCCAATTGCGACGCCGAGACATTGCGCGGCATCAGGCAGCACAATGTCGCGATGGTGTTCCAGCAGTTCGCACTGCTGCCCTGGCGCACCGTCGAGCAGAATGTCGGGCTCGGGCTGGAACTCGCCGGCGTGGCGGATGCGGAGCGCAAGGCCAAGGTCGACCAGCAGCTGAAGCTCGTCGGCCTCGACCAGTGGGCGAAGAAATACGCGCATGAGCTGTCCGGCGGCATGCAGCAGCGCGTCGGCCTGGCGCGCGCCTTTGCCACCGAAGCGCCGATCCTCCTGATGGACGAGCCGTTCTCCGCACTCGATCCTTTGATCCGCACCAAGCTGCAGGATGAGTTGCTGCAGCTTCAGGCGCGGCTCAAGAAGACGATCATCTTCGTCAGCCACGACCTCGAGGAGGCGCTGAAGATCGGCAGCCACATCACGATCATGGAAGGCGGGCGCATCGTGCAGACCGGCGCGCCCGAAGACATCGTGCTGCGCCCCGCCAACGACTACGTGCGCGACTTCATCGCCAATGTGAACCCGCTGTCGGTGCTGACCGCATGGAACGTCATGCGCGACCGGCGCGACCTCGAACCGGCAGGCGAGGGCTGGCTATGGCTCGACCGCCGCCAGACGACGCGCTTCAAGATCGACGGGCAGGGGCTGGTCGTGGCGGCCGAACGCGACGGCAAGCCGTCCGTCTGGATATCGTGCGACGACATCGAGGACATCCAGATTTCCGAGCCGACCGTGTTCTGGGCACGGCCCGGCACTTCGCTCAAGACGGTGATGCTTGCAATGCACCGCTCGCAGACCTCGCCGGTTGCGCTGTTCGACGACCAGTCGCGCTTCGTCGGCTCGATCGGGGTGAGGGATGTGCTGTCGGCGGTGCTTAGGAGATAGTCAGGTGGCCGTACGGACGGCTCTTTGACGCAAAACGGCGGAAGGGGTAGGGCAGGTCCGACCGACGAGATTCAGACTTATGCCTTCGACAGCCCGCCCCGCCCTATTCATCATCACCGGCGCCATGGCCGCCGGCAAGTCGACTGTCGCCGAAGCGCTGGCGCGCCGGCTGCCGAAGTCGGTGCATCTGCGCGGCGACGTGTTCCGCAAGATGATCGTGAACGGCGCGGCGGAGATGGGGCCTGTCCTGTCGCAGGAAGCGATCAAGCAACTCGCGTTGCGCCGCAATCTCGCCTGCGTTGCGGCCAGGGCCTACATGCAGGCCGGGTTCTCGGTCGTCTACCAGGACATTCTGATCGGTGAGGCGTTGCAGCATGCGGCCGACGATCTTGCCGACCTGTCACCGGTTGTGGTGGTGCTGGCACCACGCGTCGAGGTTCTTGCCAGCCGCGACGAGCAGCGCAAGAAGAGCGGATACCATGGTGGGTTTCCGCCGGACATACTGGCACGCGCGTTGCAGGATGAGACGCCGCGTATCGGCTTGTGGATCGACAGTTCGGACATGAGCGTCGATGCGGTGGTGGATAGCATCCTCGGGAGTCGGATCGCCGCCGCCGATTCGGCTTGATGGCCGACCAGGCCCGGGTGGCTTCCGATTGGAGCTCTGAATGGCAGAAGACTTCGATCTCGACCGCTTCATCCGGGCGCAGGAGCCGGTGATCACACAAGTCCGCGCCGAGCTGAAGGCCGGCAGCAAGGCCACGCACTGGATGTGGTTCGTGTTTCCGCAGCTTGCAGGGCTGGGCTTCAGCCAGCGCGCGCAGTTCTACGGAATCGCTTCGCTGGAGGAGGCGCGAGCCTATCTCGCGCATCCCCTGCTCAGCCAGCGCCTCCTCGAATGCACCGGCCTGGTCAACGCGGTCGAAGGCCGGACGGCGCATGACATATTCGGCAGCCCGGACGACATGAAGTTCCGCTCGTCGATGACGCTGTTTGCACTGGCCGACCCGGGCGCGCCGGCGTTCGGCACGGCTCTCGAAGGATATTTCGAGGGCCGCAGGGACCGGCGCACGCTTGAACTGCTCGGTATGGATTGAACACTTTCAGTCGGCGGGACCGAGGCCGGTGTCGAAGGCGGCTTCGATCTGAGCGGCGTAGGGCGTGACGGCTTTCGCATATACGGCGCCTTCGGCCCGCAACAACTGGATCTCGGCGATCTTCTCCTCGAAGAGCGCGCGCACTTCCGTCCGGTCTTCGGCCGACAGATGGGACATGGAATCGATCGCCTGCAGCGCCCCGCTCAACCGAGCGGAAAAGACATCGTTCGGAATCGTCGCGAGATAGCCGCGGAAGACCGCGCCGACAGCCTCCTTCCACTCCTGCCGATCGAAGCCCGCAGCCTTGATCCGGCCGTTGAACGCCTCGTCCTCGTCGAAGATGCGATCGGCCTCCTCCTCGTCATAGGCAAAGTCGCCGAGTTCGGACGACAGCTCGGCGAGAAGCGCCGAAACCTTGCCCGCCTCGTCGGGGGTGAGGCTGGCGGCCGGAAAGGTCAGGCCAAGGGCGATGCCGATGCCGGCGACGGCCGCGATCAGGCTTTGGCAAAGCAGCCTCTTCACGAGAAGCACTCCTCTTCCATCGTGCTGCGGGCGTCGTTGCGGGCCTTCGCCTGCACGAGCGATCCGCCCATGGAAACGGCCTGGCCGGCGATTGCCCCGCCGCGCCCGCCGAAACCGGCGACGCCGCCGACCATCGAAAGGGCGCCGCCGAGCATCGCGGCGTTGGTGGCCTGCTGCTGCATCTTGCGCGCCGCATCGGCACAGCGGTCGGCCGATGCATATTGGGCCTTTGGTGCAGTCTGCTGCGCCTTGGACTTCGCGCCCGGCGGGGTCGCAACGCTGGTGGTTTCATTGCCGGTGGTCTGGCTGCATGCGGCGAGCGCGCCGCATAGCAGGACTACTATCAATCTCATCGTCATTCCTCGATTCGGGATTGCGGCCTGCGGAAGTCGCGATGCCGCCAATGGCAAGCCGGCTCCCCGCGCCATTCGGCGCGAGGCAGCTTGTGTCGGCGATCTACGACGGAGGTCGAGGGACGGTCTTGGCGCTAGGCGAACGGATGCGGGGTCAGGCGAACTCGTTTGAAGCGGACTACTGCAGCTTGTGCAGGGCGGCCGCCTTGACGTCGCTTGGCGTTGCGCCGAACCGGCTGCGGAAGGCCTTGTTGAAATGCGAGAGGTCGCCGAAGCCGCAATCGAAGGCGATTGCCGAGATCGTGCTGCCACCGCCCGTCTCCAGCGTGCTGCGGGCGAGTTCGAGCCGCGCGTCGCGCAGGAAATTACCGAAGGTCGTACCCTCGCGCTCGAACAGGCGCTGGATGTAGCGCGGCGTGACGCCCTGCCGGCGCGCCACGGCCGCGATGCCGAGATCGGGATCGGTGAGATGGCGCTCCATGTCCTGCTTGACCAGCGCGAGACGTGCGCCGCCAATGCCGGGGCGATCGGGTTGAGAGTGGTCTTCGCCTGCCCCGAATGCGTGGGCGACGAGCTGGTAGAGGTGGTCGCCGGCAAGCTCGGCGCCCCTGCTATCCAGCGAAGCGTCGGCGAGCAGCAGATCGGCATAGCCGGCGACGAGCGATGCGCCGGGCCTGGCGGCCGGGATGTGATGGATGGCGCGGCTTCGGATTGTTGGCGCGATGTCGCCCATCTTGCGTTCGTCCAGCACGATCGCCAGCAGCCGGGTTTGCGGCATGGTGAAGGATTGCCTGAGGCTCTCATTGACGATGACGATGTCGCCCCTGGACACGCCGAGGCCGCGCCCGCCCTTCACGTCAACGTCGTAATCGGCCTCGTGGATGGTGAGCATGTAGTTGCTGCGGCCGTCGGAGGTCAGTTCGCGCGTCCGTTCGCCATGCACTGCTGAATAACGCGCGGAGCCGACCACCGTGCCGTTTCCGAGCGGACGGCAGGCGAGGTCGAACTCGAAATCCTCTTCATCTTGCGGCGTGAACTGCAGTCCGGCCACGCAGCGCGCCACGAAATCATGCAGGAAGGGCAGCCTGTCGCGCGCAGGCACGTCACGGTTGGAAAGCTTGAGCATGCAATTACTTCGCGGCGCTTGCCACAGGGAGGGTGGCGGTTGGCAGGCTAATGCTGCCGGCGGCGGGAAAAATCATGCGATGCTCCGTGCGAATGCGGAGGGCACTCTGCTGGCCGAGCGTATCGAATGGATGACGCTTCGCGTGCCGCGTGTAACGGCGCAGAACAAGGTTGCGATGGTGGATTGCGCCACATTGTCGTGCCAGAATGCGCGCGACAGCCGATGCGAGTCCGCCGATGTCCGACCAAATCACCAAGCCCCGCGTAAAGCCGACGCTCAAGACCGAGAAGCCGAAGCTTCACAAGGTCATACTGATCAACGACGATTTCACGCCGCGCGAATTCGTCGTGACGGTGCTGAAGGCCGAGTTCCATGTCGGCGAGGATCTGGCGCAGAAGATCATGATCACGGCGCACCGGCGCGGCGTCTGCGTGGTCGCGGTGTTTACCAAGGACGTCGCGGAAACCAAGGCCACCCGCGCCACCGACGCCGGCAAGGCCAAGGGCTATCCGCTGATGTTCACCACCGAGCCGGAAGAATAGCCTACTCGCCGCGCGGGAAGCGCTGCGACTCTTCCAGGATGTTGAGGTCCATGTGGTTGCGCATGTAGCGCTCGGAAGCGCGCTGCAGCGGCTGGTGGTCCCACGGGGAGTAGGCGCCGTTGCGCAGCGCCTCGTAGACGACGTGCCGCTGTGCCTGGCTGGCGCGGACATCGGCGTCGAAGCGCGCTAGGTCCCAGCGTTTTTCGGTCAGTTTCGTCATCGTATCTAGCACGGCGGCGTGGGCGGGGTCGGCGGCGAGGTTCTTCAACTCTTGGGGGTCGGCTTCGAGGTCAAAGAGAAGCGGCTCGTCGGCCTCGCAGAGAACCAGCTTGAAGCGGTCGTCGCGCAGCGCGACCATCGGTGCGACCGAGCCCTCTGCGGCGTACTCCATCGGGACCGCCCCACGTCCGTGTGTGCCTGACGCGACGCCGACGAGGCTTTCGCCATCGGTCCAGGGTCTTATCTCGCCAAGGTCGATGCCGGCGAGTTCCGTGAGGGTGGGCGTAACATCGAGGGTGGAGACAGGCATGTCCACTCGGCCAGGCGTCATGCCGGGGGCGGCGATCATCAGAGGTACGCGGGAAGAGCCCTCGAAGAAGCTCATCTTGAACCACATGCCGCGCTCGCCGAGCATGTCGCCGTGGTCGGACAGGAAGACGACGATCGTGTCTTCTTCCTGGCGGGTGCGCTTCAGCACGTCGAGGATCTCGCCGATCTTCTCGTCGATATAGGAGATGCTGGCTAAATAGGCGCGGCGCGAGCGGCGCACGTCCTCGTCCGATATCGGGTAGTTCTTGTAGTCGCTGGCGAGCATCAGGCGCCGGGAATGCGCGTCCTGCTCGTCGAAGGGGATCGGCGCGACGGCGGGCTCGAGCTCGGCGCAGTCCTCGTAGAGGTCCCAGAAGCGCTTGCGCATGACATAGGGATCGTGCGGATGAGTGAAAGAGACGGTCAGGCACCAGGGCCGCTCGTCATGGCCGCGCGCGAGATCGTAGAGCTTCCTGGTCGCGTTATAGGCGACCTCGTCGTCATATTCGAGCTGGTTGGTGATCTCGGCGACGCCGGCGCCCTTCACCGAGCCGAGATTGTGATACCACCAGTCGATGCGCTCGCCGGGCTTGCCGTAGTCCGGCGTCCAGCCAAAATCGGCGGGGTAGAT
>JAEYXI010000557.1 GCA_023428515.1 Pseudomonadota bacterium
CCAAATGCAGGACGCTTCAAGCCGAGTGCGCGCGCCTGCCTACTTGTGCTCGCCGGAGTGCCAGGCCGATGCCGCCGGCACCGGTCACGAAGGCCCGCTTGCCATCCAGGCGGAAGCCGGGGACCGCCGGATCACTCGGCAGCCACTCCGTAGGGCACGTTGCGTCCGCCGTAGCGGCGCACGCGCACGTTGCATTGTTCGGCGTGGCCGACGAAGCCCTCGAGCATGCAGAGGCGAGATCCATATGCACCGATCTTCGCCGCGGCCTCGTCGGTGGTGATCTTCTGGTAGCTGTGGGTCTTCAGGAACTTTCCGACCCACAGACCCCCGGTGTAGCGCCCTGCCTTCTTGGTCGGCAGCGTGTGGTTGGTGCCGATCACCTTGTCGCCATTGGCGACGTTGGTGCGCGGCCCGAGGAACAGCGCGCCGTAGGAGCGCATGTTGTCGAGGAACCAGTCGTCGCGGTCGGTCATCACCTGCACATGCTCCGAGGCGATGTCGTTGGCGACGTCGAGCATCTCCTCGTAGCTGCCGCAGAGGATGACCTCGCCATAGTCGGCCCAGCTCTTGGCGGCCGTCTCGGCGGTCGGCAGTATCTTCAGGATACGCTCGATCTCGGCCAGCGTGCCTTCAGCAAGCTTCCTCGAATTCGTCACCAGAACGGCGGGCGAGTTATAGCCGTGCTCGGCCTGGCCGAGCAGGTCGGTCGCGCACAACTCGGCATCCACCGTCTCGTCGGCGATCACCATCGTCTCGGTCGGCCCGGCGAAGAGGTCGATGCCGACCCGGCCGTAGAGCTGGCGCTTCGCCTCGGCGACGAAAGCATTGCCCGGCCCCACCAGCATGTGCACCGGCTCGATCGTCTCGGTGCCGAGCGCCATGGCGCCGACCGCCTGGATGCCGCCGAGCACATAGATCTCGTGTGCGCCGCCCTTGTGCATGGCCGCCACGATCGCCGGATGCGGTTCGCCCTTGACGGGTGGAGCCGAGGCCACGATGCGGGGCACGCCCGCGACTGACGCTGTCAGCACCGACATATGCGCGGAAGCCACCATCGGGAATTTTCCGCCCGGCACATAGCAGCCGACCGACTGCACGGGGATGTTCTTGTGGCCGAGGATGACGCCGGGCAGCGTCTCGACCTCGATGTCGGTCATGGAGGCGCGCTGCGCCTGCGCGAAACGACGAATCTGCGCCTGGGCGAACTCGATATCGGCCATGTCGCGCGTAGACACCTTGCTGACCGCCGCCTCGATCTCTGAAGGCGTCAGCCGGAAAGAGGCCGGCGCATAACCGTCGAACTTCTGCGACAATTCGCGGACAGCCGCATCGCCGCGTGTCTCGATGTCCTTGAGAATACCTTCGACCGTCGTGCGGACCTTGGTGTCGTCCTCGGCGCGCTCTGCAGCAGGCTTGCCGGTCTTGAGATATTCGATGGCCACGCCGCTTTCTCCACGCTCTTCAAGTGTCTGCAATCTGAATATGGACCGGACGGCGGCTTTTGGCGCGCCGTCCGGTGGTCTCTGGATTGCCTCGCGGCAACAGTGTCAGCGCTACTCCGCTGCCTGCGGGAAGTAGCCGAAGTTGAACGGCTCGGGCTCGCCGCGTTCGGTGCGCTTGTCGGCGCGCAGCTTCTCGGTCGCCGCCGCATTCACCTTGCCATCCGCATCGACAACGACGCCGTAATCGGATTCGGCCTTTTCCGGCGACACGAGATCATAGGCGATATCACGGGCTACGAATTCAGCCGGGCGGTCGAGCGGATCGCCCCAGCCGCCGGAGCCGGCGGTGATGAAGTGGATCGTGTCGCCCGGATTGACCGGCAGATTGTCGATCTTGGACGGGATACGCTCGCGCTCGGTGGAGCCTTTGCGCACGATCCACTTGCTGGAGGTGCCGCCATAGAGGCCGCCATTGATGCCCCATGGCGGGACGATTTCGCGGTCGTCATGGATCGAGACTTTCCCCGGCTCGAGCAGGCGGTAGATCTTCTCGATGCCGGCGCCGCCGCGGTGCAGCCCGGCGCCGCCGGAATCCTTCACCGGGCGATAGCCCTCGACGAGAACCGGATAGTAGTTCTCGATGTACTCGATCGGCGTCGCCGAGAAGAGCGGCCACCAGGCGTGGCCGTCGAGGCCGTCGCCGCGCGGACGTCCCGGCACGCCGCCGAACAGCAGTTCCATGAGCTGGAAGTACTTGTTGTCCTTGTCGTGGCCGGTGAAGATGAAGTGCGGGCTGGTGCCGTAGCCGGCCGCCATCGACAGATGCGGGGCGCGCTGGCCGAGCGCGCCGGCCTGGCAGTCGAAGAAGCGCGTATGCGTGTTCAGACGGTTCGACAGCGCTGCCGGGAATTTCGGGTTGAGCAGGCTTCCCTCAGGCAGCACGATCTCGAAGAGGTCGTAGAAACCCTCGTTGAACAGCACCGACGGGTCGAAGGCCATGATCATGTAGACGCCGAAGAAGAGCTTGCAGAGCCCTTCATGGATGTGGAAGTTGATCGGGCCTTCCGCCTGGTCGTCGGTCCCTGTCCAGTCGAACACGGCGACGCCGTCGGCGCGCTTGTAGATCGACAGTTTCATCTTGAACGGGCCGTTGCCGAGGCCGTCATCGTCGACATAGTCGGTGAATTCGACAGGCTCGACGGGGATGTACTTCTCGATCAGCACCTTCATCGCTTCGCGCGTGCGGTCGAGCAGCATGTCGCAGGCGGCCATGTAGGTGTCACGGCCGAAGCGGTCGCAGAGTTCGCGCACGCGCGTGGAAGCAGTGCGGCAGCCGGCGATCAGGGCCATCAAGTCGGCTCGGTTCATGTCCGGCGTGCGGGTGTTGTTGAGCATGATGTCGAGCACGGCCTTGTTGAGCGTGCCCTTGTCATAGATGCGCACCGGCGGCACGCGCAGGCCTTCCTCCCATATTGTGCGGGCATTGGCCGGCATCGAGCCGGGCACCGAGCCGCCGGTGTCGACCATGTGGCCGAAGATCGAGGAGAAGCCCACGAGCACGCCCTCGTGGAAGATCGGCATCATCACGCACCAGTCGTTGTTGTGCGAGATCGAGCCCTTGCAGGCATAGGGATCGTTCCAGACGAAGATGTCGCCTTCGTTGATGTCGCCCTTGAACTGCTCGACGATAGCAGGGATGTAGGACCCGAACTGGCCGACGACCATCTGGCCGCGGTCGTTGCAGATCATCGGGAACTCGTCGTGCTGCTCGCGGATGACAGGCGACAACGCGATGCGGACGACCACGCCGTCCATCTCGAAACGCGCGTTCTTCAGCGCGTTCTCGATGATGTCGAGGGTGATTGGATCGACTTTCTGAGCCATGGTTTTCACTCCCCTTAGTTCGCCGACTTGCTGACGGGCCAGATCATGAGATTGCCGTGGTTGTCCGCCTCGGCATAGTGGTTGGGC
>JAEYXI010000565.1 GCA_023428515.1 Pseudomonadota bacterium
GACCAGAACGTAGTCGGCCATGGTGGCGGCCGAGGCGTAGCCGAGCGGGCCGGCATAGCCGTTGGGACGCAGCGTCTCCGAGGCCCTGGCGTAGGCGGCGTTGTTCGGATCGGCCGTCCAGATCGGGTTCGCGGCAAAGGCCTTGAGCGACTGGCAGCAGTAACCGGCCGACTTCTCGATCCAGTCGTTCATCTGCTCGGCTTCGAACATGAACTGCAGGTAGGCTTTCGCGGCGTTCGGATAGGGCGTGTAGTTGAAGATCACCGCGGTGGTGGTCTGGTGCAGCTCGACCGACTGGCCGACCGGGCCGATCGGCAGGTTGGTGGTGCGGATGTCCTTGGCCATCTCCAAGAGCTTCGGATCGTCGCTGGTCTTGGCGGTGTTGTAGGCCGAGATGCCGTTGGCGATGACCGACAATTCGCCGGCCAGGAAGGCGCGGTTGTTGTTGACGTCGAGCCAGCTCTCCGTGCCCGGGATGAAGGTCTTGTAGAGCTCCGACGCATATTCGATCGACTTCAGCGTCTCGGGGCTGTTGATGACGACCTTGCCGCCCTCGTCGACCATCTTGCCGCCGTGGCTCCAGAGCAGCCAGTGCGCGTAGTTGTTGCCGTCGCCGACGCCATGGCCGTGGGTGAAGCCGGCCGGATGGCCGCTCTTCTGCAGGGCCTTGCAGAGCTCGAGGAAACCGGCGGTGTCCTTCGGGAATTCGGAGAAGCCCGCTTCCTTGACCCAGCTATCGCGGTAGACGATGGCGTTGCCGATCGCGGCGAGCGGCAGGCCGATGAACTTGCCGTCCTTGGTGGCGTAGCCCTTGCCGCCGTCGTACCAGCCGCCGTACTTGCCGCCGAGATAGTCGGCGAGCTCGGTGACGTCGAGCAGCTTGTCGGGATACTGGTGCGCGTCGTCGAACCAGACCCACATGATGTCGGGGCCGGAGCCGACATTGGCGGCGACCGCCGCCTTAGGACGGATGTCCTCCCAGCTTTCCTTGTCGATGCGGACCTCTACGCCGGTGGCGTCGGTGAAGCGCTTGGTGTTGACGATCCACTGCTCCTCGTCGGCCGGCACGAAGGGCGACCAGCGCAGCACGCGCAGCGTCGCGCCCTGCTCAGGCGTATAGGTGGGTGCTGCCTGGGCGTAGGCCGGGGAGCCGATCAGCCGGCTGCCGACCACGCCCGCGGCTGCCGCGGCACCGGTTCGGATAACGTCACGTCTGGTGAATTTCATCGTCACTTCCTCCTTGTGAGATATTCCAGTCCCTGTTCGTGCGATGTGTCCGGTTGAGCGGCTGAGTTAAAGCCGCTTTCCGGTTTCTGCGTTGAAGAGGTGGATCAGCCCCGGATCGGCAGCGAGCCTGACGGTCTGGCCGGGCTCGAAGGGATGCCGGTCGCGGAAATTCGCGACGACATCCTCGCCTCCCGGCGCGCGGCCGATGATCTGGATTTCGGAGCCGGTGGGCTCGACGACGACGATCTCGACCGGGAAGCCGTCGTCGGAAAGCTTCAGGTGCTCGGGCCGGACGCCGAGCGCGACCTTGGTGCCCTTGCCGGCGCCGGCAGCGCCGTTGAGCGGCAGCGAGATGCCGCCCTTGCCCTGGAAGGCGGGAGCGCCGTCGCCGCCGATCTCGCCATGCAGAAAATTCATCGCCGGCGAGCCGATGAAGCTGGCGACGAAGAGGTTGTCGGGACGGTCGTAGAGGTCGAGCGGGCGGCCGATCTGCTCGACGATGCCGTCATGCATGACGACGATCTTGTCGGCCATGGTCATCGCCTCGATCTGGTCGTGGGTGACGTAGATGGTCGTCGTCTTCAGGCGCTGGTGCAGCTCCTTGATCTCGGCGCGCATGGCGACGCGCAGCTTGGCGTCGAGGTTCGACAGCGGCTCGTCGAACAGGAAGACCTGCGGGTCGCGAACGATGGCGCGGCCCATGGCGACGCGCTGGCGCTGGCCACCGGAGAGCTGGCGCGGATAGCGCGACAAGAGCGGCGTCAGGCCGAGGATCTCGGCGGCGCGGTTGACGCGGGCCTCGGCCTCGGCCTTGGGCGCGTTCTTCAGCTTCAGCGAGAAGGCCATGTTCTCCGCCACGGTCATGTGCGGATAGAGCGCGTAGTTCTGGAAGACCATGGCGATGTCGCGCTCCTTCGGCGCGACGGTGTTGACCACACGTTCGCCGATCGAGATCTCGCCGCTGGTGATGCCCTCGAGGCCGGCAATCATCCTGAGCAGGGTGGACTTGCCGCAGCCCGACGGACCGACCAGCGTGACGAATTCGCCATCGACGATGTCGATGCTCACACCATGTAGGATTTCAGCTGAACCAAACGACTTGCGGACTTCGCGAATTCCGACAGACGCCATTTCTCCTCCCGAGCGGCCAATCTGTGACGCCCTTCGAGGGAAAGCGTCTCCTGTTTTAGCGCTGCCTGCTTCCCGCAATCTCGCGCGGCGGGCATGGTAGCGCTACCCAAGCCGGCGTGTAAAGTTATTCTAACGTTCAATATGGCGTGAGGTGTCAGGCAGGCAAGGCCGCGATGCGATCAGTCGGCCGATGCTGCCAGCGGGGCGACGCCGGCGCGGCGTTGTATCTCGCCGAAGGCCTGCTGCAAGCGGACGTTGGAGCGAACGCTTTCCTTGCCGGCAGCTATCAACAGGTCGACCTGGTCGGCCGGCAGCTTGAGGCGGGTCTCGATATCGTTGAGCTTCGCCCGCTCCGCCGGCGGGAAATCCTCGAATGTGATATCCTCGACCACGAAGCGCACGTCGCGGCAGTTCCAGCCGGAAAGCGAGCCGCGCAACCTCCTAACCGTCTCCTGCGGCAGGCCGCAGCGCCAGGCGATCAACTGGCCTCGCCAGAGCTCCGACGCCAGCTTTAGCGCATCGAATTCGTCACGCACGGATGAACGGATGCCTGCGTTCGAAACGGCGCTCGCAATCTGCTGCAGCTTGGGGCCGTCCAGGGTTTTTACCCAATCGCCTTTGGTCTTGATGCTGGAATCCACGACGATGAAGACGAAGTTGCGCAGCTTGACCGCTTCGGCCGCCGAAAGCGGCCCGTAGGGCGTCTTCGCCGCGGCCCGCTCCATCGACAGGCCGGTAACGCCGATATTGTCGGTCAGACCGCCGTCGAGCAGCTTGATGTAATCGACATCAGGGTTGTTCTGGTACGTTTCGAGCGACCGCGCATAGGCCTTGAGACGCACCGACGCTGCCGGATCGGCGAGCGCCCGGGTCAGCCATTCCGGCTGCTGGTAGTTGCATTTCGGGGCAGTGGCGGCCGTCGAAACGACCAGCGGCTTGAACACCACCGGGAAGGCGGCGGACGCGGCCACCGCATCGGCGACGCGGACCTTGTCGAGATCGCTGCAGAGCGCGGCGAACGTGTCGTAGGTGAAGTCGAAGGGCGTGCCGTTGTAGATGTCGGAGGCGTTGATCCAGACGATCGGCGCATCGGAGCGGCGGAACGCGCTGTAGGTCGCGCCGTCGAAGACGTTTTCGTTCAGCCATGCCGCGAAGGTCGAGCGGTCGTTGGCGCCGCCCTTGTAGATGCGGACAAGATTGGCCGGCGACTTGGAAAGGTGCAGATCCTGCTCGGCGTCGGCAAGAAGGAAGCGTTCGCGCAGATCGACATAGCCGCTGCCCTTGAGGCCGAAATAGGCGGCGGTCACAGCGCCGCCCGAGGTGCCGGAAATCATGCGGATGTCGTCGGCGGCGGTGCGCCGCTTCGGGAAACCGTCGACGACGATGCTGTCGAGCCCACTGAGGACGCCATAGCCGAAAGCGGCAGCGCGCGTGCCGCCGCCGGAGAAGGCAAGGCCGACGACCAGCGAGCCGTCATCGGCCGGATCGGGAACAAATTCGGGCGAAGGATGCCTGGCTTCGGCGATATGGGTGTTGATCGGGCCGACGTCAGGCGTGGCGCAGGCCGAAAGCGCCAGCCCGAACAGAAAGAAACAGGCAAGTTCACGCGCCCGATACATCAAATACCCCGCCTCTTACGGGGCGATCCTGCCGCAGCGAACTGCCATGCGCAACCTGAAGTCGCCTCGTTTTCGGCTTCCGGATCGCCGGTGCCGGCCGGTACGACGTTCCTGCCGGTCCTCCGAGCCTATTCAGGTGGCCGGTTTCATGTCGGCGAGGACGGTCGGAAGGAGTTCCGAGACGGTCGGGTGGATCGGCACCATGCGCTGCATGACAGTGTAGGGTGCCTTCGCATAGATCATGTCGAGGATGCCGTGCACGACCTCGTCGCCGCTGGCGCCGAGGAATGCCGCGCCGAGCAGTTCCTTCGTGTCGGCGTCGGCGACGATCTTCAGGAAGCCCTTGGTCTCGCCGCGCTCCACCGCGCGGCCGACCTTGGTCATCGGCCGCGTGCCGACGAGGATATTGCGGCCGGATTCTTTCGCCTCCGTCTCGGTCATGCCGGCGCGACCGAGCGGCGGGTCGATGTAGAGCGCATAGGCCGTCTTGCGGTCGCTGAGGCGGCGGCTGTCATTGTCGAGCAGGTTCGCGGCGGCGATCTCGAAATCATTGTAGGCGGTGTGGGTGAAGGCGCCGCGGCCGTTGCAGTCGCCGAGCGCATAGATGTGCGGCTGGCTGGTGCGCAACTCGTCGTCGACGGTGATGTAGCCGCGCTCGTCGGTCTTGACGCCGGCCTTGTCGAGGCCGAGATCGCCGGTGTTGGGGACGCGGCCAATGGCGAGCAGCACATGCGTGCCGGGCACGTCGCGGTCGCCGGTAGCGCAGTCGACATGCACGCAGACGCCGTCGGCGCGGGGCGAGAAGCTGATGCATTCGGCGTCCAGGCGAAAGGCGACGCCTTCTTCCTCGAGGATCGCCTTGATGGCATCGGAGATGTCGGGGTCTTCGCGGCCGATGAGGCGCGGGCCTTTCTCGACGACGGTGACCTTGCTGCCGAAACGGCGGAACATCTGTGCGAATTCCAGGCCGATATAGGAGCCGCCGACGATGACGAGGTGCTCCGGCAGGAAATCGACCTCCATCATGGTCGAATTGGTGAGGTAGCTCACCTTGTCGATGCCGGGCATGGCGGGCACGTTGGCGCGACCGCCGATATTGATGAAAATGCGGTCGGCGGAGATAGTTTCGCCGTTGACCGAGACTTCGTGCGGCGAGAGGAAGGTCGCATGGCCGCGATGGACGGTGCAGCGCTCCATGCCGTCGAGCCAGGTTTCGACGCCGGAGCGGGAATCCGCGATCACCTTGTCCTTGCGGGCCGCTACGGCCTTCATGTCAGCCTTGACCTCGCCACCGGTGGAGAAGCCGTATTCCGCGGCGCGTCCCGCCATGAACATGGCGTAGGCGCTGGCGACCATCGTCTTGGTCGGCTTGCAGCCGGTGTTGACGCAGGTGCCGCCGAAGAATTTGCGCTCGATCATGGCGACCGTCTGGCCGGCTTCGGTGAGGCGACCGGCGAGGGAAGGGCCGGCCTGACCGGCCCCGATGATGATGGCGTCGAATTTTTTCCCGGTCATGCGCCTGCGGACACCACCCAGAAGGCGAGGAGGATGGCGACGGCGTCCTCGATGCGGGCGGCGGGCAGGTCGCGACCGAAGGAACGGGCCAGCGCGGCGCGGACTTCCGCTCCGCCATAGGTGCCGATGACGGCGCCGATCACGCCGGCAACGAGGCCGGCGATCAGCGCGCCGCCCACCGTGCCGATGACGGCGCCGGTGAAGGCGCCGATGACCAGGCGCGTGCCGAACTGCTGGGGCACCTTGCGGCTCGGCGTCGAGGGAAGCTGGTCGGTGACGAACTCGACGAGGGCGAGTACCGAGAAGACCGCCACCGTGACCCAGTGGCCCATGAAGCTGGCCCAGGTGCCCGCGAGCGGCAGCCAGCCGAGATAGGCGCCCCAGGCGACGGCGGCCGGCGCCGTCATGGCGCGCAGGCCGGCGACGAGGCCGATCAGCAGTGCAAGCAGATAGAGCATGATGTCCCCTCGTTGTTTCGCGCGCGGCTAGATCCATGGCTGAAGGCCGGGTCAGGCGGGCCTCGGTTTGGATGGGCTGGCTGACGTCACGGTACCGGAGAAGGGAGGGGGAAGCCAGATGCCGCGCAGGGGCGGTTATCTCAGTAGTCGCCGCCGGCGACCGGGGTCCAGATCACGTCCTCGACCGTGCGGGCGCCGGTCGCCAGCATGACGAGGCGGTCGAAGCCGAGCGCCGAGCCTGACGCATCGGGCATGATCTCCAGTGCGGCGAGGAAATCCTCGTCGATCGGATAACGCTCGCTATAGATCTTTTGCTTCTCGTCCATGTCCGCCTGGAAGCGGCGGCGCTGTTCGTCGGCGTCGGTGAGTTCGCCGAAAGCGTTGGCGAGTTCGACGCCGCAGCAATAGAGCTCGAAGCGCTCGGCGACACGGCCGTCGCGCGGGCTGGGGCGGGCGAGGGCGGCCTCCGAGATCGGGTATTCGTAGAGGATGGTGGCGCGGCCGGCACCGAGATTGGGCTCGATGCGCTCGATCATGACGCGGCTGAAGAGATCGGTCCAGGTGTCGTCGGGCGCGGTGCGCAGGCCGGCCGAGGCGACGGCTGCATGGAGCGAGTCGCGGTCGGTCGAGCCGTCCGTACTCACCGTGGCGAGCAGGTCGATGCCGGCGTGGCGGGAGAAGGTCTCGGCGACGGAGAGCCGTTCGGGTTCGGCGAAGGGATCGGCCTCGCGGCCGCGGAAGGAGAAGTGTTTTGCGCCGGCACGTTCGGCGGCAAGCGCGAGAAGGGCGGCGCAATCGGCCATCAGGCTCTCATAGGTCTCGCCCACGCGGTTCCATTCGAGCTTGGTGAATTCGGGATGATGGAGCGGGCCGCGCTCGCGGTTCCGGTAAACCGGGCCGAGGCTGAAGATCCTCTGTTCGCCTGCTGCGAGCAGCTTCTTGCAGGCGAATTCCGGCGAGGTGTGGAGATAGAGCGGCGCGCGGGTCGCGTCGGGGAGGATCGCCTCGGTGGCGAAGGCGGAGAGATGCGTCTCGTTGCCGGGCGAGACCTGCAGGGCCGCCGTCTCGACCTCGACGAAATCGCGGCGCGCGAACCAGTCGCGGATCGCGGCGGTGATGGTGTTGCGCTGGAGGAGGCGCGGTCGGCGGTCGGCGTGGCGGTGGGGCGCCCACCAGGGCGAGGGGGTGGTCATGAAGGCTCCCGGAATGGTCGGTGTCGGTGCGGCGGCTCTCCCATACTATTTCCTGATGGGGAGAGGGAGGGCTGGTCTACCGCTGCCGCCCCCCCCCCCCCCCGCGCCCGGGCC
>JAEYXI010000306.1 GCA_023428515.1 Pseudomonadota bacterium
AGCAGGAAATCGAGGCTCGCCCGCCATCCCCGGTCGTTGTCGCCGCGGAGGAACGGCGATGACCGAACTCGGTCCATGGCGATCCGCCAGCCGGCGATCCCTCCGCATTCCTGCAACCGGGCCTTCAAGGCCACCCGGCGTTTCCGGATCAGTCCCTGCGCTTCCGGCAGGCCCACCTCGGCCGCCATCCGGTTGAATGCCGCCAGTGCCTCGCCGAATTCGTCCTGGCGATCTGCCGCATCGCAATCCGTCGCCGATGGGGTAGAAAATGGGGGAGAGTAATTCTTAGGGGGTCTGGGGGACATCTTATCGAGAGGGGGGTCGCCACCGTCGCGCGCTGTCGCGGAAGTCGCGCGCCAATCGGCGACTTCGTGCGACACCTGCGACGTTTCCTGGTGGCGCGCTTGGCCGTTCGCCGCCCTGGCCACCTCTCTCTTCCGGCGCAGGCGCTCGCGGTCGGCTTCGCGCTTCCGCTCGGCAGCATCAGCTTTCCCAACGGTCATGCCCTCCATCGGCATTGCAGCCTCTATGGCTGCCACGGCGTCGGCGACGACCGCGGCGTCCATTCCCGCTGCCAGCATGTGGCGCACGGCTTCGGCGATCACGCCCATGGCCGGCCTCCATTTCGTGGCGCGGCGGCGCCAAGCAGGATGACACAGGTGCCGGCCAGCACAGTGGCGATGCTGGCGGATGCGATGCCAAGCGAGAGCACCGCCGCGCCGATCATCGTCACGAGCGAGAATCGCGGGGCGAAGAGGAAGCGCTTCATGCTCATGCGCCGCCCTCCGACCCGACGACAAAGGCGCGCATGGTGCTGAAGATGGCCGCCATGTCGTCGTCGCGCGGAGCGATGCCGTCAAAGCCGGCCGGCCCGCTGATGTGGTCCAGCCACGCCAGCATGCCGGCGGTCGTGAGGGGCACGGTGTGCAGCACCTGCTGCAGCGCCTCGACCTCCCGTTCGGATGCGGCGTCGCGCAGGGCGCTAGCTTCAGCAGCGAGAGCGCCGTCCGGGCAATCCGACAGTTCTGCCTCTCCCGCCGCGTCAAATGCAGCCTCATGCTCGGCCCGGCGCTGCTGGTGTTCTGCGATGGCGGCGAAGATCGGATCAGCCATGGTGGGCCTCGTCGTCCGATCCGGTCGCCTTGTCCGGTCCCAATATGCCGCGACCCTTTTCTCCGCAGTGAGCGATCTTCTCGAAGTTCGCGCCGACAGCCGTGAGAATTCGCACTGCTCGCGACGACGGCTTAGCTTTTTTCCTCCAGGAGCCGCAGGGGGGCAGATGGAGCTCGCCGGTGCCGGTGTTGCAGGGGATCACGCGATCGGCGTCGTCGCCCATCTCCGGATAAAGCTCCATCCCGAGAAGGCGCCCTTCCATGGCAAGCCACTCGCGGTAGGCCTCCATCTCCGCTCGCGTCGCCGGCCGCTCGACAGGAGCGGTGAACGCCTTCAGGAAACCGAGTGCTGACCTGATCAACCCGGGCGCGAAGGCGGGTTCCGTCTGGGCCAACTCCAGTGCCGCGATAGCCCCCTCGAGACTTTGTGCCGAGGGAGCTTGGTTCAGATCGTCATCGTCATGCCAGCTTTCGGTATCGTTCGGCGGGCGCGAGGCAAACTCGGCGCGGGCCTCTCGCCATTGGGCGATCAGCGCAATGACCGGATCGACGGGCTTCTCGGCGGCGGGCAAGCCGGGGGCGGCTGCCGGAACGGTAGGGTTCGGCATTTGTGTTGCTCCAACATCGAAAATCTGTATACGATCCAGAAAGAAATAAGGCTGATAATCTGGATGTCAACCAGAAACTGGATTGGAAACAGAATGAACGCCGTACAACTGAAAATGGCTCGGGTCGCTCTCGGATTGACGGTGCGCCAAGCTGCCGAATTGTCGGGCACATCCCATGATACGATCACCCGCATCGAGTCGGGCCAGACCCTGAAACCTTCCACCATCGCGAAGATCCGCGGGGCGCTCGAATCGGCCGGGGTTGAGTTCATCGCTGAGAACGGAGGTGGCCCCGGAGTGCGGTTGAGCAAGCGCGATTGAGGGCAAGCAGGACCTGCGTCAGGATATCCCATAGGACACCGTGACCCCTGGAGCCCGATCCGTGAAACCATCGACGGCCGACACGCAGAAACGGCTACGCCCAAGTCGGGTGGCTTCTCCCAAGGTCACTTTCGTCCCTGGGACCTACTGACAATGCCAGTTCCAGCGCACCCGAAAATCTATCACATCGTCCATGTCGACAATCTCGCTTCGATCGTCGCGGACGGCTTCCTATGGTCGGATGCAGTGATGGTTCAACGCCAAGGCGGCACCGTGATCGGAATGGGCAGCATCAAGCAGCGCCGGCTTGGTCTCCCGGTGTCCTGCCATCCGGGCACGAACGTGGGCGAATATGTCCCGTTCTATTTTTGTTCACGTTCAATTATGCTGTTCGTGATCCACTGCGCGAACCATCCCGAACTTGCCTATCGGGGCGGCCAGCAGCCGATCGTCCATCTCGAGGCCGATCTTCAACAGGTCGTCCGATGGGCGGATGCTAATAGGCAGCGCTGGGCTTTCTCGCTCTCGAATGCTGGCGCGGTTTACACGCAGTTCCGGGCGGGTTTGGATCGATTGGGGGACATCAATTGGGACGCCGTGGCGGCCACTGATTTCCGCCCGGCGGACATCAAGGAAGCCAAGCAGGCCGAGTTTCTGGTCCAGCAGTCCTTCCCATGGCATCTGGTCGAGCGGATTGGCATCCATTCCCAAGGGATCGCGGCCAGAGTGTCCGCTGCGATCCAAGGCGGACCGCATCGGCCGAGGATCGAAATCAAACGAGATTGGTACTATTGAGGGAGGATGGCGATGATCGAATTCAGATCCGGTGACATCCTTCGGGCGGACGCGGAAGCGCTCGTCAACACGGTCAACTGCGTCGGCATCATGGGCCGCGGCATCGCCCTGCAGTTCAAGAACGACTTCCCGGAGAATTTCAAGGCTTACGAAGCCGCCTGCGCGCGCGAAGAAGTGCAGCCGGGCCGGATGTTCGTGTTCGAGACGCGGACGCTTACCAACCCGAAGTTCATCATCAATTTCCCCACCAAACGCCACTGGCGCGGCAAGAGCCGTATGGAGGATATCGACTCCGGCCTGAAGGCGTTGGTCGAGGAGGTCCGCACTCGGGGCATTCGCTCGATCGCGATTCCGCCGCTTGGCAGTGGGCTTGGTGGGCTCAACTGGGCCGACGTGCGCCCGCGCATCGTCGAGGCGCTGCGCGGCCTAGACGACCTGCAGGCGATCGTGTTTGAACCGAGCAGCGCACCCGTCACGACCAAGTCGCGCGAGGTTCCGAGCATGAGCCCGGGCCGGGCCGCGCTCGTCGTGCTCATGCACCGCTATCTGCTCGGGCTGATGGACCCGTTCGTAACGCTGCTCGAAGTGCATAAGCTCATGTACTTCATGCAGGAGGCTGGCGAACCTCTGCGCCTGCAATATGCCAAGGCTCCCTACGGCCCCTATGCGGAGAACCTGCGCCACGTGCTGCGTGCCGTCGAAGGTCACCTCCTTGCCGGATATGCCGATGGCGGCGACGCGCCGGACAAGCAGATCGAACTGGTTCCAGGCGCGGTGAAGGACGCCGAAGCTTTTCTTGCCGACAAGCGGGAAACCGTCTCTCGCTTCGATCGGGTAGCCAATCTCGTCGAAGGCTTCGAGACGCCGTTCGGCCTGGAATTGCTCGCCACCGTGCATTGGGTCGCCACGCGCGAACAAGCTTCTGGCGCCGAGGACGTCACGGCGAAGGTCTATGCCTGGAACGACCGCAAACGGCGCTTCTCGCAGCGCCAGATTGGCATTGCTTTCGAGAATCTACAGTCGAAGGGTTGGCTCGCGTCTGACTGATGTCCTCCGCCGGCTCAACGACGGTGCAGCTAAGATCTGTTTGCCTTGCCCCTTCCCGCAGCCCTTGAAGCCGCCGGCGCGATCTTCGTCGCGGAGAACGGCGAGGGGCCGGGAGTGAGGCTGAAGAAGGGGACATAGGCCGCCGCTTCAACGGCTCCTGTCCCCCAGCAGCCGCAGGGCGTTGGCGGTGACGAGCACCGTGGCCCCGGTGTCGGCCAGGATGGCGGGCCACAGGCCGGTGATGCCGGCGACGGTCGTCACCAGGAACACCGCCTTCAGCCCCAGTGAGAGGCCGATGTTCTGGCGGATGTTGCGCATGGTCCGCCGCGAAAGGTCGATCATTCCGGCAATGTCGCGCACGCGGCCATGCAGCACCGCCGCATCCGCCGTCTCTAACGCCACATCGGTGCCGCCGCCCATGGCGATGCCGATGTCAGCGGCGGCGAGCGCCGGCGCATCGTTGATGCCGTCGCCCACCTTGGCGACGACCTCCCCCCTCTGCTTCAGCTCGGAGACGATGCGC
>JAEYXI010000635.1 GCA_023428515.1 Pseudomonadota bacterium
ATATGCCGAGTTCGGCCGCGGCCATGGCCACGACCTCGCGCCCTATGACACCTATCACGAGGTGCGAGGACTGCGCTGGCCCGTCGTCGACGGCAAGGAGACGCTCTGGCGCTATCGGGAAGGCTACGACCCCTATGTGAAGCCGGGGGAAGGCGTGAAGTTCTACGGACGGCCGGACGGCAAGGCGGTGATCCTGGCCGTACCCTACGAGCCGCCTGCCGAATCCCCTGACGAGGAGTACGATGTCTGGCTGGTCACGGGGCGCGTGCTCGAACATTGGCACTCCGGCTCCATGACCATGCGCGTGCCGGAGCTGTACAGGGCGTTTCCTGGCGCGGTGTGCTTCATGAACGCCGACGATGCGCGGCGGCGCGGCATCAACCAGGGTGCGGAAGTGAGGGTTGCCTCGCGGCGCGGCGAGATAAGGGTCCGTGTCGAGACCCGGGGGCGCAACCGCATGCCGCGCGGCGTGGTGTTCGTGCCCTGGTTCGACGCCAGCAAGCTCATCAACAAGGTCACGCTCGACGCGACCGATCCCATCTCCAAGCAGACGGATTTCAAGAAATGCGCGGTGAAGGTCGTTCCCGTCTGACGCGCCGTACGCGCGTCTTCCTCGCAGCCGGACTGGTTCTCGCGGCAGGCACCGCCGCCTTGGCCCAGATGTCGGCCGAAAAGATCATCCCGCCGCTCACCGGCGCGCAGCCGCCCATGGAGGAGCTGCCGGCGATCCCGACGCCGAAATGGACGGTCGACGACATCCGCCAGATGCGCGCCTATCCCGACCAGCCGCCGGTCATCCCGCATTCGATCGAAGGATACCAGCTTTCCGTCAACACGAACCGCTGCCTGTCGTGCCACAAGCGAGAGTTCACGCAAGGCTCGGGCGCTCCGATGATCAGCGTCACCCACTATGTCACCCGCGAGGGACAGATGCTGGCCGACGTCTCGCCGCGCCGCTATTTCTGCACGGCCTGCCACGTGCCCCAGGCCAACACGGCTCCGCTGGTCAAAAACACGTTCACCGACATGAGCGAGCTTGGCGTCGGCCACGCGGGAGACCAATAGATGTGGGCGCGCATACGGGCGATCCTGCTGTGGGGCTGGGGTATCCTGTCGACGCCGGCGGCGACGCTCAGCCTCGGCTTCCTGACGCTGGGCGGATTTCTCGGCGGGGTGATCTTCTGGGGCGCTTTCAACACGGCGCTGGAACTGACCAACACCGAGCAGTTCTGCATCTCCTGCCATGAGATGGAGACGAACGTCTACGAGGAGCTTACCCGCACGGTCCACTTCTCGAACCGCTCGGGCGTGCGCGCCTCCTGCCCCGACTGCCATGTTCCGCATGACTGGACCGACAAGATCGCCAGGAAGATGCAGGCCTCGAAGGAGGTCTGGGGCAAGATCTTCGGCACCATCAACACACGCCGAAAATTCCTCGATCACAGGCTGGAGCTTGCCAAGCACGAATGGGCGCGGCTGAAGGCGAACGACAGCCTTGAATGCCGCAACTGCCATTCCTCGGTGGCGATGGACCTGTCCAAGCAGACCGAGCGCGCCGCGACGATCCACACGCGCTATCTGCTTTCCGGCGAGGCGACCTGCATCGACTGCCACAAGGGGATAGCGCACGAGCTGCCGAACATGGAGGGCGTGGATCCGGGCTGGAAGGTTCCGCCGGAACTGCAGGGCGACAAGCTGCCGGCAGCGTCGGTTTTCGACCGGCTTGAGCGGTTTGTCGAGCTACACCCGTCATACCAGTGATCTGACGAGGGTGGCGAGGCACGCCTACTTCAGGGGTATCGCACCGCTACCTGTATCGCTTCCCGCCAGACGCGTGCGACTTCTGCGATATCCGGCTTTTCCTTGAAGCGCCCACGCGCGCTGCGATCGTGAACGGTCTCCAGCGGCGCCGCCAGCCAGTCCTCCAGGAGCCGCCGGTCCTCCTTCAAAAAGGATGAGCGGCGAACAAGGTCGGAGAAGGTGTCGCCCGGATGGCAGCGATCATACCGCCGCGCCGTTTCCTCGACGACCGCAGGATCGAGTTCCGGTAAATCGCCGCATATGCGGTCCGTCCTTGCGCCTGGTTTGCCCACCGTCGCCTCTCGCCCGGACGCCCAACCGTCCGGGCATGCTTGCTAATCCTGGCCAGCCTCAGTTTGCCGCCACGGCCCGGCCAAAGAGCTCGGCGAACACGGCCTTCGCCTTGCCCGTCTGCTTGACGGCCTGGGCTTGGTCGAGGTTGACGGGCTGACCGACCTCGATCAGAGCGACCATGCCCATCCCGTAGTGCGGCGTGCACTTGACGCCGTAGACGCCTTCCTGGTCGAGCGTCACCTCGAAGATCTCGTTGAACTTGCTCTTAAAGGCCCCGGCTCCTTCGGGGATCATCCCCTTGATGGTCTCGACGTTGTGCCCCTTATCGGTCGGTACGAAGCGGATCGTGTCGCCGGGCGCGGCGCTGATGAAATCGGGCTGGAAAACCATGCTGCCCTTTTCGCCCTTGTTCAGCATCATCACCTCGATCTCGGCAGCTTCTGCCGCACCTACGACGACGGCGGCTCCAAGCGCCAAAGCTGCGATCAACTTTTTCATTTCAATGTCCTTCTCGGTATGCGGCCCCACCGGCCGTTGGTCACCTGATAGCCCGCGTCGCCTTGATGCAGTTTGCTCCAGAGCAAATAGCCGCTAGAAATCGGAGAGTGGCGTGCTGGAACGGATCGCGAGGCAGGATGGCGCTCGACAGGACCCTCATCTCCGGGCTGCCCGCCTTCGCCGGCCGCGACGGTCGGGACCTGGATGCCATTCTATCCCGGGCGCGATCCTCCCGGTTTCCGAAGGATTCCGAAGTCTTCTCGCAAGGCGAGGAAGCGACCTCCTTCTTCCTCCTGCTTTCCGGCCATATCCGGGTGGTGCGCACCTCTGCCGAGGGCCACCAGGTCATCGCCAGATACATCAACGAGGGCGAGTTGTTCGGGATTGCCGTGGCGATGGGCCGGACCACCTATCCTGCCTCAGCGGTCGCGGCGGTCGATTGCGTCGTCCTCGCATGGCCCAATTCGACCTGGCCCGAGTTGCAGTCACGGTCGCCGGCCTTCGCAGCCAGTGCCTACCAAACGATCGGCGCGCGCCTGCAGGAAACCCAGGCACAGGTCATGGAGATGTCGACGCAGCAGGTGGAGCAGCGCATCGCCCATGCACTTCTGCGCATAGT
>JAEYXI010000148.1 GCA_023428515.1 Pseudomonadota bacterium
CCGCTGTCGGCATGCTGTATGCTGCCGGACCAATCGAATCGACGGAAAACGATGCGCCAATATCTCGACCTTCTGCAGCATGTGCTCGACCACGGATCGGACCGCGGCGACCGCACCGGCACCGGCACGCGCTCCGTGTTCGGCTACCAGATGCGCTTCGACCTCTCGAAGGGGTTTCCGGTCACGACCACCAAGAAGCTGCACCTGAAATCGATCATCCACGAGTTGCTGTGGTTCCTGGCCGGCGATACCAACATCAAATATCTCAATGACCACGGCGTCACCATCTGGGACGAGTGGGCAGACGATAAGGGCGAGCTCGGCCCGGTCTACGGCAAGCAGTGGCGCTCCTGGCCGACCAAGGACGGCGGCGAGATCGACCAGATCGCCAACCTGTTGATCCAGATCAGGAGTAACCCGAATTCGCGCCGCCTGATCGTCTCGGCCTGGAATCCGGAGGAGGTGGACCAGATGGCGCTGCCGCCCTGCCACTGCCTGTTCCAGTTCTACGTGTCGGACGGCAGGCTTTCCTGCCAGCTCTACCAGCGCTCGGCCGATATCTTCCTCGGCGTTCCCTTCAACATCGCCTCCTACGCGCTGCTCACCATGATGGTCGCGCAGGTGACGGGGCTGAAGCCTGGCGATTTCGTGCACACGCTCGGCGACGCGCATCTCTACTCCAACCATTTCGAGCAGGCGCGCGAGCAGCTCACGCGTACGCCGAAGCCGTTGCCGACGATGTGGATCAATCCCGCGGTGGACGACCTTTTCGCCTTCCGCTTCGAGGATTTCCGGCTCGAGAACTATGTCGCCGACGCGACGATCAAGGCGCCGATCGCGGTCTGACCGCAAATCTATTTGATTGAGCATGATCCCGCCCGAAAACCGGTACCCACTTTTCGGGATCATGCTCCGCGGGAGGACGAAGCATGCATATCGCGATCTATGTGGCCATTGCCGAAAATGGCGTGATCGGTCGCGAGGGCGGACTGCCGTGGCGGCTCTCGACCGATCTCAAGCGCTTCAAGGCCGGCACCATGGGCAAGCCCATCGTGATGGGTCGCAAGACCTGGGAAAGTTTTCCGAAGCGGCCTCTGCCGGGGCGCCTGAACATCGTCGTCACCCGCGACAAGACCTATCGCGCGGAAGGGGCGGAGGTCGTTTCCTCGCTCGACGATGCGATCGCGCTCGCCAGGACAAAAGCCCGCTGCATGGCGGGCGCAGATGAAATCTGCGTGATCGGCGGCGGCGAGATTTACGCCCAGGCGCTGCCGCGGGCGGATCGGCTTCACATCACGCATGTGCTCGCAAAGGTCGACGGCGACACGGTTTTTCCGCCGATAGACCCCGAAATCTGGTATCTTGTCAGTGCCGAGGATTTCCCGGCCGGCGAGAAGGATACGCATGCGACACGTTACGCTGTTTACGAGCGGCGTGCGGCAGTGCATTGAAATCCAAGAAAAAGCGGCGCGTTGAAAGCGAAGCCGCTCATCCCTATAGAAGGCCGGGACTGTTACAGAGATTTAGGGAGGCGCCGGCTTTTTTGCCGGATGCCCGGGTTAGAAGAATACCGAAAGGACATTTATGCCCTGGAACGACAAGAGTGGCGGTGGCGGCGGCCCATGGGGTGGCGGCGGCAACGGCAGCGGCGGCGGTGGAGGCCCATGGGGCCAGGGACCGCGCGGCTCGGGCGGCGGGCCGCAGGGTAATCCCCCGGATCTCGAGGACATCATCCGTCGCGGCCAGGACCGGCTGAAGCAGGCGCTGCCGGGCGGCGGCGGCGCGAGCCCGGCTCTGTTCGGCCTTATCGGCCTGGCGCTGGTGGCGCTCTGGCTCTTCCAGTCCATCTACACCGTCCAGCCGGACGAACTCGCAGTCGAGTTGCGTTTCGGCAAGCCCAAGCAGGAGCTCTCCGAGCCCGGCCTGCATTTCCATTGGTGGCCGATCGAGACGGTCGAATATGCCAACACCGCTGAAAAGCTCATCCAGGTGGGCGAGGCGCGGGGCAACAGCTCTTCCGGCCTGATGCTTTCGGGCGACCAGAACATCGTCGATGTCCGCTTCTCGATCGCCTACCAGGTGTCGAACCCGGAAGCCTATCTCTTCAACGTAGCCGATCCCGACGAGATGGTGCGCCAGATCGGCGAAAGCGCCATGCGCGAGGCCGTCGGCCGCCGCCCGGCGCAGGACATCTTCCGCGACGACCGCCAGGGCATCGCCGACGCGGTGCGCGACATCATCCAGACGACGCTCGACACCTACGGCGCCGGGCTGGCGATCAACGCGATCTCGATCGAGGATGCGGCGCCGCCGCGCGAAGTGGCCGACGCCTTCGACGAGGTGCAGCGCGCCGAACAGGACGAGGACCGTTTCGTCGAGGAATCCAACCAGTACTCCAACCAGCAGCTCGGCCAGGCGCGCGGTGAAGCGGCGCAGGTCCGCGAAGAGGCGGCAGCCTACAAGAACCGCGTCGTTCAGGAAGCAGAAGGTGAGGCGCAGCGCTTCATCTCCGTCTACGACGAATACGCAAAGGCGCCCGATATCACGCGCGAGCGCCTGTTCATCGAGACGATGGAGAAGGTGCTGAAGGATTCGAACAAGGTGATCATCGGCCAGGAAGGGCAGGGCGTGGTGCCTTATCTGCCGCTGCCTGAGTTGCAGAAGCGCGCTCCGGCGGCTCCTGCCCAGGGCCAGGTGCAGGGGGCAAACTGATGATGAACCGTCTTCCCTTCATCGGCATCATCGCAGCCGTCATCCTGTTCCTCATCTATTCGTCGATCTTCGTGGTCAACGAGCGCCAGCAGGCGATCGTGCTGCGCTTCGGCGAGATCGTCGACGTCAAGAGCGAGCCCGGCATCTACTTCAAGGCGCCGTTCGCCTTCTTCGAGGCCGACAACGTGCAGATCATCGATGACCGCATCCTGCGCTTCGATCTCGACGACATCCGCGTCCAGGTCTCGGGCGGCAAGTTCTACGAGGTCGACGCCTTTGTCGCCTACCGGATTTCCGATCCGCGGACCTTCCGGCAGGCAGTGTCGGGCAGCGTGTTGCAGGCGGAAGCGCGGCTGCGCACCCGCCTCGACGCAGCCCTGCGTCGCGTCTACGGCGTGCGCGGTTTCGAATCCGCGCTGTCCGAAGAGCGTGCGGCGATGATGCGCGAGGCTCGCGAC
>JAEYXI010000198.1 GCA_023428515.1 Pseudomonadota bacterium
TCTTGATCGCGTCGGTGACGTTCTTGATGGCGCGGCCGGTGAAGCGCGGCTCGGCCTCTTTGATCAAGTGCAGGTACGTGCCGACATCGGCCATGGTCTTCGGCTGGCCGTTTTCCTTCATGAAGCGCTCGTAGACGTTCATCAGTCCGGCTTCGTGCGGCTTGGCGTGGCTCTCATAGGCGGTGTCGACGGCGCGCTGGATCTCCTGTGCGGCGTAGAGCTGGTGGTCGCCAAGCGCGATCTTGTGGTTCCTGCCGGCGAGCAGGACGAAGATGTCGATGTAGTCGTCGCGCGTCTGCGGTCCGTCGACCAGCCAACGGGCGCCGGCGCGCTGGCGTAGCGCATCGTCGACATTCTCGGGATAGTTGGAGAACATGCCGAAGGTCGAGTTGCCGCGGATCACCGTCATGGCGCCGGAGAAGGCCGACATCAGCACACCGGTGATCTCGTGTTGGCCGGCGGAGGCGCGGTCGTCCGAGCGCTTCGCCGCAACCTGGTCGATGTCGTCGATCGTGCCGAAGCCGATGGCGCGCGGGTTCAGCACATTGTCGATGAAGGCGCGGCAGTTCTGGCCCGATTTTCCCTGATAGGAAGAAATCTGGTCGACGCCGAAATTCTCGTAGTGGAAGGGGTAGCCTGCGACTTGGGCATAGCCGTTGACGAGGCCGGCGATCATCTGGATCAGCGTGGTCTTGCCGGTGCCGGGCGCGCCGTCTCCGATGAAGGTGAAGAGGAAGCCGCCGAGCTCGACGAAGGGGTTCATCTGGCGGTCGAAGTCGTAGGCCATCAGCATTTTTGCCAGCTTGACCGACTGGTATTTCGCGATGTGGTTGCCGACGACCTCCTCGGGCTTCTTGAAGGTCATCTCCAGCGGCTTGGAACGCTTGCCAGGTGCGACGTCGAAGCCGTCGAGCGTGAAGTCGTCGGAGTCGATGCGGATATGGGCATCCTCGAAGGCACCCAAACCATCGAAGCGGCCTTTTCGCGTCAGAAGCCCGTCGATGGCGACGCGGGCGAAGCTTTTGGCGCGGAGCGCGAGATCGGAGTCAGCCTTCGCGCCGGCGAGTGCCGCGTCCAGGCCGGCCACCATCGACTTCAGCGCGTCCTGCGGCGTGTCGAACAGGAAATCGGGCTCCTTGACGTCGTTCGGCGCCTCGCCGTCGGCGTCGACGAGTTGCAGGAGATAGGAGGCGAAGGCGAAGGCCGAGACATAGGCCGAGGCAGAGAGCAGCTTCTTGAAGCGCGTTGCGTCGTCGCCTTCGAGCGGCGCCCGGGCGTTCTTGGCTGCCAAGCTTTCGAGCTCGCCAGCGCGGGCGAATACATCGGAGACGGCGAGCGCGATGGCGATGCCGCGCCGCGCGCGATAGAGCAGCGTGTGCTGCTGGATGGAAAGGAGCTGGTCGTCTGGGCGGACCGAGGCGACGGTTTTCGTCAGCTCGACCTCGCGCGTCTTGCGGACAGAACCGGCGGAGACGGTGGAGACGAAACGTCGGTTGGTGCCGGCGAGCGGGGTCGAGGACTGGCCGGACGAATCCTCAAGCACCACCACGCGGGTGATCATCGACTGCGCGGCGGCGCGGTGTTTTTCGATGTCGGCTTCGGGGATGGTGGTCAGGCCGGTGTCCATTGTCCCTCACACATCTGAAATCACCTGCCCCTTCGACAGGATGTGGACCTTGTATCCCTGGAAGATTTTTTGGGCCTCGCCGGCGGCGTAAAGGGCCTGGTAGGCCTCGTGTGGGATAAGCGCGTGCTTTTCGTAGGCCGACACGCCCTGGCGCGTGGCTTCGAGGTCGTCGGTGTTGATGTAGAACTCCTGCGTGTCCTTCTCCTTCGACCACAGGCCCTTGCGGCCGGGGCGCTCGCCCTTGGAATAGACCTCCTGGATGGTCCAGGTGAGCAGCCAGGCGTTCTCGGCCTTGCGCACCTTGGAAAGCACTTCCGCCACCGCGGAATTGTGCTCGGTGATGCCAGCCGAATAGAAGGGGCCGAGCACGACGCGCCTCAGCTGCGTCGGATGGAGCGTCTCGAAATCCTTGTCGAGATTGCCGGCGATCGTTGCGGGCGAGAGCGTGTAGGCCGAGTTCTTCTCGGTGAAGTCGTCGAAACGGTGGGCGAGCTCGGGGTTGAGCAGCCCGTCGACGGGAAGCGGTATCTCGACCTTGGCGTTAAGCTTGCCGCTCCTGTCGACAAGCTGCTTCACCATCGCCTCGGAGGAATCCTCGACGGTCGCCATGTAGATCAGCGGCAGGTTGGCGGTGCCGTCGAAACTCGCCCAGTGCACGAGATAGAAGGGACGCATTGCCTTAGGATTCACCGAGACTTTTGCCGTCTTGGCGAGGGTGAAGGGGCCGAATATGTCGCCCTCCTTCACGTCCTCCAGATAGAGCCGTTCGGCCATCGATTTCTGCAGCGCCTCAGGGAATTCCTTGTGGCGCAGGATGAAGTCGGCCATCTCGGCGCGCAATTCGTCGGGCGCCGGGATGTTGGCGAGGCGCTGCTCGGCCTGGCGGCGGTCGTTCTCCAGCTCGAGCAGGTTCTGGAACACCGGGAAGCCGCTCTCGGCCCTGCTGATGCGGAACGAGTCCATGAAGCCGAGCCGGTTGCGCCAGCAGGAGAAGGACGTCTCCAGCCGGGCGATGTATTCGGCTACGATCTTGGCGACGATGCCGTGCCGGTAGAGCGGCGAGCGATCGTCGCGCATGAATATGCCGAGGCCGTTGAGCGCCGCGGCGATGGCATCGAAATAACGGACGGCCGGGTCGTCGACTGAGGTGGTCATGCGCGACTTTCCGGCAGGCCAGTGAGAGGTGCCAACAGGTTCAAACCAGCGACCTGGCCCTGCTTAAGCCCGGACGTAATCGGAAGCATTGTGCTTGCGCATGACCTCGTCGAAGCGGCGGGCGAAAGCGTCGTCGGCGAGCTTCTTGCGACGCTGGATGTCGGCCGTCGACACCATGTTCTTCTCGTGCAGCTCGAGCAGGTCGCCGATGTGCTTCTGCGCGGCGGCGC
>JAEYXI010000224.1 GCA_023428515.1 Pseudomonadota bacterium
GATCGAGATCGTCGCCGAGGGCGTGCCCGCCGGTCTCGGCGCGCCGATCTACGCCAAGCTCGACCAGGACATCGCCGCCGGCCTCATGTCGATCAACGCCGTCAAGGGCGTCGAGATCGGCAACGGCTTCGAGGCCGCGAAAATCACCGGCGAACAGAACGCCGACGAGATGCGTATGGGCAATGACGGCAGGCCGGTGTTCCTGTCCAACAACGCCGGCGGCATCCTCGGCGGCATCTCGACCGGCCAGGACATCGTCGCGCGCTTCGCCGTCAAGCCGACCTCGTCCATCCTCCCCCCGCGCCGCTCGATCGACCGTGACGGCAACGACGTCGACGTCATGACAAAAGGCCGCCACGACCCCTGCGTCGGCATCCGCGCCGTGCCGATCGGCGAGGCCATGGTTGCCTGCGCCATCGCCGACCATTATCTGCGGCACCGAGGACAGACGGGTAGGCAGTCGGGATAGGGAGTGGTGAGTAGTGAACGCGATTTGAAATCACTATTCCCTACTCACTATCCTCTACTCCCCCGCGAGCAAAGCGAGCGTTCATGCCCTACGACCAGAAGCAAATCGTCGAAGCCATTCGCGCTTTCGAGCGCGGCGAGATCGTCGTTGTCATGGACGATGACGGTCGCGAAAACGAGGGCGATCTGATTGTCGCGGCGGTCCATTGCACGCCCGAGAAGATGGCCTTCATCGTGCGTCACACCTCCGGCATCGTCTGCACGCCGATGACGCGTGAGGATGCGAGAAGGCTGAGCCTCGCGCCGATGGTCGCCGATAACGATTCCGCGCACACCACGGCCTTCACGATCAGCGTCGACTTCAAGCATGGCACCACCACCGGCATCTCCGCCGACGACCGCACGCTCACCGTGCGCAACCTCGCCAACGGCAATGTCGGCGCCTCCGATTTCACCCGGCCCGGCCACATCTTCCCGCTGATCGCGCGCGAGGGCGGCGTGCTCATGCGCTCCGGCCACACCGAGGCCGCTGTCGACCTCTGCAAGCTCGCGAACCTGCCGCCGGTCGGTGTCATCTGCGAACTGGTCAATGACGACGGCAGCGTGAAACGCGGCCCTCAGGTCACGGCTTTCGCCGAAGAGCATGGGCTGAAGCGCGTCTCCGTCGCCGACCTCATCGCCTACCGCCAGCGCCAGGAAACGCTGATCGAGCGCGTCGAGACCTTCGACATCGAGACAGCAGGCGGCAAGGCCAGGGCTCATGCCTACACGTTGCCGTGGGATCCGATGCAGCACCTCGCCGTCGTCTTCGGTGACATCCGCGACGGCGTCGACGTGCCGGTGCGCCTCCATCCCGAGCAGGTGGTCGGCGACGTCTTCGGCACCAGCCACCGCCTCGACGACATCATGAGGAAAATGGGCGAGGCGCGTCGCGGCGTCATCGTCTATCTGCGCGAAGGCTCTGTCGGCGTCGGTCACCGCGACCGCAACAGGCCGGGGCAGGGCGAGGGCCATGACGAAGCCATCCGCCGAGAGAGCGAATGGCGCGAGATCGGCCTTGGCGCGCAGATCCTGAAGGACCTCGGCATCACCTCGATCAAGCTCCTGACCTCGCGCGAGCGCCACTATGTCGGCCTCGAAGGGTTTGGCATCAAGATCGCCAGCACCGAGATCATCTAGCAAGGCCTCCGGCTCTCGACGGAACCCTTCACAACGCCGTCATCCTCGGGCTTGTCCCGAGGATCTGCCGGCGTTGAAAATAATATTCGCTATCATTGGCGAAGCCGCAGATGCTCGGGACAAGCCCGAGCATGACGGAAGGTGCGTCGGGTCTCCGGCATTTCCGCCGAACCACCAACCTTCAAGCCTTCATTCCGCAGGCTGCGGCACTGCAGCCGACAGTGGCTTCTCCTTCTGCCCACCGAGCGATTCCTGCCCAAGCAAGACAGTGAGCAAGGCGACAGCACCCGACACGACCGACACCCAGAAGCCGTTCTGCGCGCCGAACGTGTCGACCACCCAGCCGGTCGCGAAGGCGCCGAATGCCATGCCGATGCCGATGCCGGTCATCACCCATGTCACGCCTTCCGTCAGCATCGCTTCCGGGACGCGCCGTTCGATCAGGCCGAAGGCGGTGATGAAGGTCGGGGAGATCGCAATGCCGCTGACGAAGACGGCAAGGGCGAGCAGCGGCACCGTGTCCGCGAAGAGCAGTGGCACCGCCGTCAGCGCGATGATCGCGACCGCGATCAGCAGTTGGCGCTGCAATGGCGTCTTGAGCGCCAGCGCGCCGAGGATCAGCCCGACGACGAAGGAGCCGGCCGCATAGACGCCGATGACGAGGCTGGCGGCGCCCGGCTGGCCGAGCTCCTTCGTGATTGCCACCGAGCTCACTTCGGCCGCCGAGAAGATCGCGCCGATGAAGATGAGCGCGAAGGTGACGATCTGCACCGGCCGCTGGCGGATGGCGGAGCCTTGTGCGCCATGTTCCACCGGCCGCACCCGTGGCTCGGTGGAGCGCTGCAGGATGAAGGCCGTCGTGCCGAAGGCGAGGAAGAGCGTGCTCGCCAGCATGCCGGCTTCCGGGAAGAGCGCGACGGAAAGGCCGACCGCCAGCGAGGCTCCGGTGATGTACACCAGTTCGTCGGCGGCCGATTCGAAGGCGAATGCCGTCGTGAGTTCCGGCCTGTCGCGGAACAGCTCGGTCCAGCGGGCGCGTACCAGCGCCGGCATGCTTGGCAGGACGGCCGCGAACAGGGCTGACAGGAAGAGAGTCCAGGCCGGCCAGTCGAAATGCGCGGCGGCGATCAGCGCTACGAACGCGGTGGCAGAGAGGATCGTCGCCGGAATCACGATGCGGCTTTGTCCGAGTCGGTCGACCAGCCGCGAGATCTGCGGAGCGAGCAGCGCGTTGGTCAGCGCATAGGTGGCCGACACCGCTCCGGCCAGCCAGTATTCGCCATGCGTCTGCGACAGCATGGCGACGATGCCGATCGGCGCCATCGCCATCGGCATGCGGGTGACGAACCCGGCCGCTGCGAATCCTTTGGCTCCGGGCACCTTGAAGATTTCTCTGTAGGGATTGGACATGGCTTGCTCCTAGACAGGATACATGCCGCCGCTTATATTCACATACGCGGCGTATGATCTCGCAAAGAGGTAAATATATACGCCGCGTATGTCAATGGCATACGTCGCGTATTTATTTTTGGAGACGACTTTGGCCCACAGGCCCCGTGCAGAAATGATCGCCGAAACCCGCGCCAAGCTCCTGGCTGCGGGACGCAAGGCGTTTGGAACCATCGGCTATGCGGAGGCGTCGATGGACGACTTCACCGCAGAAGCGGGGCTGACGCGCGGCGCGCTCTACCACCATTTCGGTGACAAGAAGGGGCTGTTTCAGGCCGTGCTCCTTGAGATCGACGCGGAGATGACCGCCCGCATGATGGCCGCTGCTGAGAGTGCTCCGAACGCTTGGCAGGGTCTGGTCGACGAATGCAACTCCTACATCCAGATGGCGCTTGAGCCCGAGATTCAGCGCATCGTCTT
>JAEYXI010000316.1 GCA_023428515.1 Pseudomonadota bacterium
ACTATGAGGTCGAGATCGAGGCGGAAGCGGTGGTGGACGAAGCCGCCCCTTAGGATCGACCTGCCGCGAACATCGGCCCACCTTTATGCGCCGGAAACCCGTAGCCGTTGATCATCACGAGGTCGATGTCGCTGGCGCGCTGGGCGATTTTTTCGGCCAGCAGCCTGTCGCCTTCGGCAGCCATCGCGCCGAGCAGGCGCGAGACAATTTCTTCGGGCTCGATCTGGTGTGGCGTGATCCCCTTCTTCGCGCGGGCTGCATCGATCAGCGCGGTCACCTCGGGATCGACGGTGCGCTTGCCATCGGGATAGACATACCAGCCGCGCCCTGCCTTCTGGCCGAAACGGCCGGCTTCGCAGAGAAGGTCGGCGATCTCGACATAGCGCTCGCTGGGATCGCGGGTGGCCGCCTGCCGCTTGCGCCGCGCCCAGGCGATCTCCAGCCCGGTAAGGTCGAACACGGCGAACGGTCCCATGGCGAAGCCGTAGCCTTCCATCGCCGCGTCGATTTCGGCGGGCAGCGCTCCGTCCTCAAGCAGGAACTCGGCCTCGCGGCGATAGGCGGAAAAGATGCTGTTGCCGATAAAACCCTCGGTGACGCCGGAGACGACCGGTAGCTTGCCGAGTTTTTTCGCCACCGCGAGCGCCGTCGCCAGCACATCAGGCGCGGTCCTTGCGCAATTCACCACCTCGAGGAGCCGCATGATGTTGGCGGGCGAGAAGAAGTGCAGGCCGACGACGCGCTCGGGGTGCTCGGTTGCCGCGGCGAGCACATCCGGATCGAGATAGCTGGTGTTGGTGGCGAGGATCGTGTCCGGCCGGACGATTGCGTCGAGCCGCTGGAACAACTCTGTCTTCACTGCAAGATCGTCGAACACGGCCTCGACGACCAGATCGACGTCGGCGAGGTCTTCCAGACGGCCGCTCGTCGTCAGGCGCGACAGGCGCTCTGCGCGCCCGTCGGCGTCCAGGCGCCCGGATGCGACATTGCGATCGAGCAGCGCAACGATGCGCTCACGTCCTTTCTGAGCAGCCTCGGCCGTCATTTCCGCGCCGATCACCGCATAGCCGGCGTCGAGCGCTGCGACCGCGATTCCGGAGCCCATGAGGCCGAGACCGACGATGCCGATCGTGCTCACTTCGCGAGGCTTCACGCCTTCCAGACCCTCGACCTTGGCAGCGGCGCGCTCGGCGAAGAAGACATGGCGCAGCGCCTTGGCCTGATCGGAATCGCGAAGCCGGATGAAGGTGGCGCGCTCGTCCACCAGCCCTTCGGTCAGCGACCGCTCACCGGCGGAGTGCACGAGACGCAAAGCTTCGGGGGGCGCATCCTGCCCGCGCACCCGCGCCAGCACCTTGGCTGCCATTTTCTTGAAAGCTTCCTCATCGACGGAGGCGATCACACACTCCCTTGTGCGCCGCGGACGCTTGCCCACCAGCTCGAGCGCAACGGCTATTGCCTCGGGAACCGGATCGTCCTCGACAACCGCATCGACAATGCCGAGCTTCCGGGCTTCGTCGGCACCCACCAAACGCCCGGTCGCCGCCATCTCGGCCGCCGCGACTACGCCGGCGAGCCGCGGCAGGCGTTGCGTGCCGCCCGCGCCGGGAACGATGCCGAGCTTCACCTCGGGTAGTGCGAGCTTCGCTGTGGGCGAGGCGATGCGGTGGTGGCAGCCGAGCGCGATCTCCAGCCCGCCGCCAAGTGCAGCGCCGTTGATCGCCGCCACGACGGGCTTGCCGCTTTCCTCGATATGGTTGACGAGCTGCGGCAGAAGCGGCTCGGCCATCGGCTCGCCGAATTCACGGATATCCGCGCCGCCGACGAAGGTCTTTCCAGCGCCGGTGATGACGACGCCTGAAATCTCGTCCGTTGCCGTGGCGTGGTCGATGGCCGCGAAGAGCCCCTGCCGCATGTCGGTCGAGGCGGCGTTCACCGGCGGGTTGTCGATGGTCACCACCAGCACGCCGACGGCGACGACGCCGGTCACGGTCTCGGAGAATGTCAGGCTCAACTCACTCGTCCTCTGCGCGCCTCAATCGGGCACCACCGCTATCGCCTGTATTTCCACCTTGGCGCGGTCCTCGACCAGCGCCGTCACCTCGACCGCCGCCATCGCCGGGAAGTGCTTGCCGATCACCTCGCGATAGGCCTGGCCGAGGCCCTTGAGGTTGGCGAGATATTCCTGCTTGGAAGTAAAATACCACGTCATCGTGGTAATGTGCTGCGGGCCTGCGCCGGCTTCGGCGAGGATCGCAACGATATTCTCCAGCGTCTGCCTGACCTGGCCGGCGAAATCGTCGGTTTCCCATTGCTGCTGGCCGTTCCAGCCAACCTGTCCGCCGACGAAGACCAGACGGCCGCGCGCGGCGATGCCGTTGGCGTAGCCGATCGGTTTCGCCCAGCCTTCCGGCTGCAGGACCTCGTGCATCAAATCCCCCTTCAGATCCATGTCCTAGAGCTCCGTCCTGACTTTCCAGAGTTCGGGAAAAAGTTCGACTTCCAGCATACGCCTGAGATAGGAGACGCCGGCCGTGCCGCCTGTGCCGCGCTTCAGCCCGATGATGCGTTCCACGGTCGTCACATGATTGAAGCGCCATCGCCGGAAATAGTCCTCGAAGTCGACCAGCTTCTCGGCAAGTTCATAAAGCATCCAGTGCGTCGTCGGTTCGCGGTAGACAACCTTCCAGGCTTCGAGCACCCTAGGGTTCTCGGTCCGCGTCTCGCGCCAGTCCGTGCGCTTCTCCTCGCCGCCAATGTCAAAACCGTTGCGAGCGAGCAGCAGCAGCGCTTCGTCGTAGAGGCTCGGGCCGGCCAGGATTTCCTCAAGCCGGGCAACGATCTCCGGCCGGTGCTCGTGCGGTTTCAGCATGGCTAGGTTGCGGTTGCCGGCGAGGAATTCGATTGCGCGGTACTGCCAGGACTGGAAGCCGGAGGACTGGCCGAGCGACGCCCGGAACTCGGTGTATTCGCTCGGCGTCATGGTGCGCAGCACGTCCCAGGCGCCGGTGAGTTGTTCGAAGATGCGGGCGACGCGGGAGAGCATCTTGAACGCAGGTTCAAGCCTGTCCTCGCGGATCGCACGGATCGTCGCCCGGATCTCGTGGATGGCGAGCTTCATCCAGAGTTCCGACGTCTGGTGCTGGATGATGAAGAGCAGCTCGTCATGCGCCTTGGACAGCGGCTCCTGCGCGTCGAGCACGCGTTCGAGATGCAAATAGTCGCCGTAGGACATGCGCCCGGCGAACGACATCTCGGCGCCTTCCTTGGCGGGATCGTAGGGCTTGCCGCTCACGTCACCAGCGCCTTCCGGTGATAGTCGGGCTGGTCCCACAGCCGGTCCTTCATGATCGTCTCAAGGATGCCCGCCGCGCCAAGCACTTCCTTCTCGCCGATATAGAGCGGCGTGAAGCCGAAGCGGATCGCGTCCGGGGCGCGGAAATCGCCGATGACGTTTTTCGCGATCAGCGCCTGCATGATAGCGTAGCCTTGGGGATGGCGGAACGATACCTGGCTGCCGCGCCGCGTTCCGTCGCGTGTCGTGGCGAGCGTCAATTCCGGGCAGCGTTTTTCTACCTCGGCGATGAAGAGGTCGCACAGCACGATGGACTGTGCGCGTAGATCGGCCATGGATACGCCTTCCCAGGCGTCGAGCGCGGCGTCGAGAACCGTCAGTGCGATCACCGGTGGCGTGCCGACGCGCATACGGTCGATGCCCTGGCCGGCGCGGTAGTCGAGATCGAAGGCGAAGGGAGCCGCGTGGCCGAGCCAGCCGGAAAGAGCAGGGCGCGCCGTCTCCAGGTGTCGCGGCGCGACGTAGATGAAGGCCGGCGCGCCGGGACCGCCGTTCAGGTATTTGTAGGTGCATCCCACAGCGAAATCCGCGCCGGCGCCAAGCACATCCACCGGCAGTGCGCCGGCCGAATGGGCGAGGTCCCAGACAGTCAGCGCTCCAGCCGCATGCGCTTTCTGCGTCAGCGCCTTCATGTCGTGCAAGCGTCCGGTGCGGTAGTCGACTTCGGTCAGCATGAGGGCAGCGACGCTCTCGTCGATCGCGTTCGAGACATCTTCCGGCTCGACGATCCTAAGCTCCAGCCCGCGCCCGAGCGAACCGATCAGGCCTTGCGCGATGTAGAGGTCGGAAGGGAAATTGCCGCTGTCCGAGAGTACTACCTTGCGCTCGGGATTGAGGTCGAGCGCGGCGGCAAGCGCCTGGTAGACCTTGATCGACAGCGTGTCGCCCATGATCGTGGTGCCGTCAGGCGCGCCGATAAGCTTGCCGACCCGGTCGCCGATGTGACGCGACAGGTTGATCCAGCCCGACTGGTTCCAGCCCTTTATGAGGTGTTTGCCCCACTCGTCGGCGAGCATGTCGGCGACACGGCGCTTGGCCGCGATCGGCAACGGCCCGAGCGAATTGCCGTCGAGATAGATCATCCCGTCGGGGATATCGAAGAGGGCGCGGGTGCGGGCGAAATCTGTCATTTCGCCTCCCGCAGCCTGAATCGCTGGATCTTGCCTGTCTGTGTCTTCGGCAGCGCCTCGATGAACTTCACCGAGCGCGGATATTTGTAGGGTGCGATGGTCGCCTTGACGTGATCCTGCAGGATCTTGCGGGTGAGGTCGTCTGCCGCGACGCCCTCGACCAGCACGACATGCGCCTCGACGATCTGGCCGCGCTCGCCATCCGGCGCGCCGATGACGGCGCATTCCTTGACATGGACATGCGCGAGAAGTGCTGCCTCCACCTCCGGGCCGGCGATGTTGTAGCCCGACGAGATGATCATGTCGTCGGAACGCGCCGCGAAGTGGAAAAAGCCTTCCTCGTCCTGCACGAAGGAATCGCCGGTCAGGTTCCAGCCGTCGCGGACATATTTTTTTTGGCGATCGTCTGCCATGTAGCGGCAGCCAGTGGGGCCACGCACCGCGAGCCGCCCGATCGTGCCGCACGGCACTTCTTTCATGTCCTCGTCGACGATTTTCGCCTCGTAGCCGGTGACCGGCTTGCCGGTGCGGCCGGCCGCCATATCCGAGAGACGGTTCGAGATGAAGATGTGCAGCATCTCCGTCGCGCCGATGCCGTCGAGGATCGGCTTGCCGGTCTTTTGCGTCCAATCCTCGAAGACAGGCGCGGGCAGCGTCTCGCCGGCCGAGACCGCGATCCTCAGCGATGAGAGGTCGGCGCCCTTCTCCATGGCCGCGAGCATGGCGCGATAGGCTGTCGGGGCGGTGAAGCTGATGGTCGCCTTGTAGGTCTCGATGATCTCGACCATGTTGGGCGGCGTGGCGCTCTCGAGCAGCGTGGCTGCCGCGCCGAAGCGCAGCGGGAAGATGGCGAGGCCGCCGAGCCCGAAGGTGAAGGCAAGCGGTGGCGATCCCACGAACACGTCGTCGGGCGTGACGCCGAGCACCTCCTTCGCATAGCCGTCGGCGATGATCAGCAGGTCCCTGTGGAAATGCATCGTCGCCTTGGGCACGCCTGTCGTGCCGGAGGTGAAGCCGAGCAACGCGACGTCGTCACGACCGGTCGCGACCGCCTCGAAGCGGACGTCCTTGTTGAGCGCCACACGGTCGAGTTCGGCATCATGATTTGCCGTGCCGTCGAAGCCGACGACCTGCTTGAGAAAGCGACTGGTCTTGGCACAAGCGACCATCTCGTCCATCAGCCTGGTGTCGCAGAGCGCCAGCGTGATCTCCGCCTTGTCGACGATCTGCGAGAGCTCACCGGCCCGCAGCATCGGCATGGTGTTGACCACCACGGCGCCCGCCTTCGTCGCCGCCAGCCAGCACGCCACCATGGCAGGATTGTTGGGCGAGCGGATCAGGATGCGATTGCCGGGCTTTACGCCGTAGTTCTCGA
>JAEYXI010000320.1 GCA_023428515.1 Pseudomonadota bacterium
GATTACGATAGCAGAGGAGAGCACGTCCTGGCCCAAGGTCTCGCACCCCGTCCACGAGGGCGGGCTCGGCTTCGGCTTCAAGTGGAATATGGGCTTCATGCACGACACGCTGAGCTATCTCAAACGCGAGCCGATCCACCGCCCTCACCATCACAACGAGATCACCTTCGGGCTTGTCTACGCCTTTGCGGAAAACTTCGTGCTGCCGCTGTCGCACGACGAGGTGGTGCATGGAAAGGGCTCGCTGATTGCGAAGATGGCTGGTGACGACTGGCAAAAATTCGCAAATCTGCGCGCCTACTACGGCTTCATGTGGGGTTATCCTGGCAAGAAGCTCCTGTTCATGGGGCAGGAGTTCGCCCAATGGAGCGAATGGAGCGAGGAGCGATCGCTCGACTGGAACCTGCTGCAATATCATCCCCACGAAGGCATGCGCCGGCTCGTGCGCGACCTGAATTTCTGTTACCGCTCCAAGCCCGCCTTGCATGCACGCGATTGCGAAGGCGAGGGCTTCCGCTGGCTGATCGTCGACGACTCGGAGAATTCGGTGTTTGCCTGGCTGCGTTTGGCGCCGGGCGAGAAGCCGGTCGCGGTGATCAGCAATTTCACACCGGTCTATCGCGAAAGCTATCACGTCCCCCTGCCGAACGAGGGGAAATGGCGGGAAATTCTCAATACCGATGCAGAGATCTATGGCGGCAGCGGCAAGGGCAATGGCGGGCGCGTTCGGGCCGTGAACGCCGGAGGGAGCGTCTTTGCCGAGGTTACACTACCTCCGCTCGCCACGATCATGCTGGAATGGGAACAGTAGGGAGGGTTTCGATGAACGAGAAGAGAATTCAGCCTCTGTCGCGCGATGCGATGGCCTATGTGCTTGCCGGCGGTCGCGGAAGCCGCCTGAAGGAACTGACCGATCGAAGGGCCAAGCCTGCCGTCTATTTCGGAGGCAAGGCCCGCATCATCGATTTCGCCCTCTCCAATGCCCTGAATTCCGGTATCCGGCGGATCGGTGTCGCCACGCAATACAAAGCCCATTCACTGATCCGCCACATGCAGCGGGGCTGGAACTTCTTCCGGCCCGAACGGAACGAGAGTTTCGACATCCTGCCAGCGTCGCAACGCGTCTCCGAAACCCAGTGGTATGAAGGCACCGCCGACGCCGTTTACCAGAACATGGACATCATCGAGGCCTATGCGCCGGAATACATGGTTATTCTCGCGGGCGATCACGTCTACAAGATGGATTACGAATACATGCTGCAGCAGCATGTGGACAGCGGCGCACATGTCACGGTCGGCTGCCTGGAAGTGCCGCGCATGGAGGCCACCGCGTTCGGCGTGATGCACGTCAACGATAGGGACGAGATCATTGCCTTCGTCGAGAAGCCGGCCGATCCGCCCGGCATCCCCGGTAACCCCGACGTTGCACTCGCATCCATGGGAATTTATGTCTTCCACACCAAATTCCTCATGGAGGCTCTCAAGCGCGATGCCGCGACCCCCGGCTCAAGCCGCGACTTCGGCAAGGATATCATCCCCTACATCGTGGAGCATGGCAAAGCTGTCGCGCACCGCTTTGCTCATTCCTGCGTGAGGTCCGATTTTGAGCGCGAACCCTATTGGCGCGACGTGGGGACCGTAGATGCCTATTGGCAGGCAAATGTCGACCTCACCGCGGTGACGCCCGAGCTGGACATCTATGACAAGTCCTGGCCGATCTGGACCTACGCGGAGATCACCCCGCCCGCCAAGTTCGTGCACGACGACGAGGACCGCCGGGGTTCGGCCATTTCGTCGGTGGTTTCGGGCGATTGCATCATTTCCGGGTCCACACTCTACAACAGCCTGCTCTTTACCGGAGTGCGCGCCAATTCCTATTCGCGGCTGGAAGGTGCCGTCATCCTGCCGAACGTCCGCATCGGCCGGCGTGCGCAGCTTCGCAACGTCGTCATTGATCACGGTGTAACAATTCCCGAGGGCTTGGTCGTCGGAGAAGAGCCGGAACTCGATGCGAAGCGCTTCCGCCGGACAGAAAACGGAATTTGCCTGATCACCCAGCCGATGATCGACAAGCTGGACATCTAAGTTGGACGAATGATGCAGGTTCTTTCGGTCGCGTCCGAGATCTATCCGCTGGTCAAGACTGGCGGACTTGCCGATGTTGCCGGCGCATTGCCGCTGGCCCTGAAGGCCCATGGAGTTAGCGTAAAGACGTTGGTACCCGGCTATCCGGCAGTGATGCGGAAGACAGGCGGCGGTGCTGTGCGCATGACATTCGAGAACCTGCTCGGCGCTCGCGCCGAGGTCCTGGAAGTAGAGCATCAGGGGCTCGACCTGCTGGTCCTCAATTGCCCCACTTTCTTCGACCGGCCAGGTGGACCCTATGCTGATGAAAGGGGCAAGGAACACATCGACAACTGGCGGCGTTTCGCCGCCCTGTCCAAAGCGGGGGCCGTCATCGCCCAGGGCGGCATGGAGGGCTGGCAACCGGATCTCATTCATGTTCACGACTGGCAGGCGGCCATGGCGCCGGCCTATATGCGTTATGCGACCGAACCGGAAATCCCGAGCCTGATCACCATACACAACATCGCCTTCCAGGGGCAGTTCGGCGCCGATATCTTCCCCTATCTCGAACTTCCGCCGCACGCGCTCGGGATGGACGGCGTGGAGTACTTCGGCGGCGTGGGGTTCCTGAAGGCCGGCCTGCAAGCCAGTTGGGGCAACAACACAGTCAGTCCTTCCTATGCAGAGGAAATCCTGACGCCCGAATACGGGATGGGGCTGGAGGGGCTGCTCGCCTATCGGGCCGCCGATCTTTCCGGCATCGTCAACGGGATCGACGCCGACACTTGGAATCCGGCAACAGATTCCGATTTAAGCGCCAACTATACGGCAGCCACGCTGCGGGACCGGAGGGAAAACAAGCGCGCGGTCGCCGAGCGGTTCGGCCTTGTTCAGGAGGACGGGCCGCTTTTCTGCGTGATCTCGCGGCTTACCTGGCAGAAGGGCATGGATCTGCTTGCCGAGTCCGTCGACGAGCTGGCTCATTCGGGCGGCCGACTTGCGGTGCTGGGTTCCGGCGACAGCGCGCTCGAGAATGCGTTCCATGCCGCGTCAGCCCGGCACCCTGGTCGCGTCGCGCTGCTATCGGCATACGATGAACCCCTGTCGCATCTCATGCAGGCCGGTTGCGATGCCATCCTCATTCCGTCGCGTTTTGAACCTTGCGGACTGACCCAGCTCTACGGCCTGCGCTACGGCTGCATTCCCATTGTTGCCCGCACCGGCGGCCTGAACGATACTGTCATCGATGCGAGCCACGCGGCGCTTGCCGCCCGGACGGCGACCGGCATCTCCTTTGGGCCGGTCACGGCGACAAACCTGAAGCGCGCAATTCGTCGCGCTGTACGGCTCTATCAGGACCAGAAGGTTTGGACCACGATGCAGAAGCAGGGCATGAAATCCGATGTCTCTTGGGACAAGAGCGCAGGCCTTTACGCCGACCTCTATAAGAATCTCCTTGCAAGAAAAGGTTCCTGACCATGATCAAGACCGTCAAAACTGCCCCCTACCAGGATCAGAAGCCAGGCACCTCCGGCTTGCGGAAGAAAGTCCCGGTCTTTGCGCAGGAGAACTACGCGGAGAACTTCATCCAGTCTATCTTTGACTCCCTCGAAGGGTTTCAAGGCAAGACTCTCGTGATCGGCGGCGACGGCCGCTACTACAACCGCGAAGTTATCCAGAAGGCGATCAAGATGGCCGCCGCCGCCGGCTTCGGCAAGGTGATGGTTGGTCAAGGCGGCATCCTCTCAACGCCGGCTGCCTCCAATGTCATCCGCAAGTATCATGCCTTCGGCGGCATCGTTCTGTCAGCCAGCCACAATCCGGGCGGTCCGACGGAAGACTTTGGCATCAAGTACAATATTGGCAATGGCGGTCCCGCGCCGGAGAAGATCACCGACGCCATATTCGCACGCACCAAGGTCATCGACGAGTACAGGATCGCCGATGTGGATGACGTGAACCTCGATGAGCTCGGGACCTTCAGGCTTGGGGACATGGACGTCGAGGTGATCGATCCGGTCAAGGACTACGCCGAGTTGATGGAACAGCTCTTCGATTTCCCAGCCATTCGAGCCCTGATTGCGAGCGGCGTGCGCATTGCCATGGATTCCATGGGTGCCGTTACGGGACCCTATGCAAAGGAAATCCTCGAGAAACGGCTTGGAGCGCCGTCCGGCGTCGTTCGCAACGCGGCACCCCTCCCGGATTTCGGAGGTCATCACCCCGACCCGAACCTGGTTCACGCAAAGGAACTCTACGATGACGTGATGAGCGCGGACGGACCCGATTTCGGGGCTGCCTCCGACGGTGACGGCGACCGCAACATGATCGTCGGCAAGGGCATGTTCGTCACGCCTTCCGATAGCCTCGCGATCATCGCGGCGAATGCCACCGTGGCGCCCGGCTACTCCAAGGGCATTGCCGGTATCGCCCGCTCCATGCCCACCAGCGCCGCAGCCGACCGGGTTGCAGAAAAGCTCGGTATTTCCATGTACGAGACGCCGACCGGCTGGAAATTCTTCGGCAACCTTCTCGACGCCGGCAAGGCGACGATCTGTGGCGAGGAGAGCGCCGGCACTGGCTCGGATCACGTGCGCGAGAAGGATGGGCTATGGGCCGTGCTCTTGTGGCTCAATATCCTCGCGGCGCGTGGCGAGAGCGTGCTGGAGATCGCGCAGAAACACTGGGCCGCCTATGGCCGGAACTATTATTCGCGCCACGATTATGAGGAGGTCGAGAGCGAGCGCGCCAACGCGCTGATCGCCGAGCTGCGCGGCAAGCTCGCCTCGCTGCCTGGAACGAGCGTGCGCGACATGAAGATCGCGACAGCCGACGATTTTGCGTATCACGATCCGGTCGACGGTTCGGTGAGCAAGCACCAGGGCATTCGCGTGCTGTTCGAGGGCGGTTCGCGCGTCGTCTTCCGCCTGTCGGGGACGGGCACCAGCGGCGCGACGCTTCGGGTCTATATCGAACGCTTCGAGCCCGACAAGACGCGCCACGACCTCGATACGCAGGAGGCGCTCGCGGACCTGATCGCGGCGGCCGACGACATCGCCGGCATTCGTAGTCATACGGGTCGCGACAAGCCAAGCGTCATCACCTGATGACGAGCGGGCCGGCGGCTGCGACCGAGCCGCGATTTGGCGCGCATGTCTGTGCGGATGGCGTCCGCTTTGCCGTTTGGTCGGGGGCTGCTTCCCGCGTCTGGGTCTCGATCTTCGATGCCAGGGGAAGCCGTGAGCTCGACAGGATCGATCTCACACCAGGGAGCGGGGGCGTCGTCTCGGGTGTTGTGCCGGGCCTGAAGGAAGGCGCTCGCTACGGTTTTCGCGCTGATGGGGAATATGCGCCGGAGCGTGGCTTGTGGTTCGATCCCGACAAGCTGCTCGTCGACCCTTATGCCATTGCGATAGACCGCCGCTATGTCTACGACCGCGGCCTCTCTGCAAGGCGTGGTGAGGGTGGCGATACCGCCCCGCTGATGCCGAAAACAATCGCCACCGCATTGCCGGAGCCTGTTCCACACCAGCCGCCTCTCTTCCGGCCCGGCGGGCTGGTCTATGAGCTGAATGTCCGCGCATTCTCCATGCTGCATCCGACTGTTCCGAAGCGGGTGAGGGGGACGGTGGCGGCGCTTCGTCATCCCGCCGTCATCGAGCACCTCCAGAAACTCGGTGTTTCGGCGGTGGAGCTGATGCCGGTGACAGCATGGATCGACGAAAGGCACTTGCCGCCGCTCGGGCTGACCAACGCCTGGGGCTACAACCCTGTGACCTTCATGGTGCTTGATCCCCGGTTGGCGCCGGGCGGGCTGGCGGAGCTGAGGGATACGGTTACGGCGTTGCGCGAGGCGGGCATAGGCACGATCCTCGACCTCGTCTTCAACCACACCGGCGAGAGCGACCTGTTCGGGCCGACGCTGTCGCTGCGCGGCCTCGATGCAGGCACCTACTACCGCCACCGCGAAGACGGTTCGCTGGTCAACGATACCGGCACCGGCAACACGATCGACTGTAGCCAGCCGGTCGTGCAGGGGCTGATCCTCGATACGCTCAGGCATTTCGTGCTTCAAGCCGGCGTCGACGGCTTCCGCTTCGACCTTGCCACGATCCTTGGGCGACCGGCGGACGGCTTCGATCCGCAGGCGCCGCTGCTTGCCGCGATTGGGGCAGACCCGGTACTTGCTGATCGAGTCATGATCGCCGAGCCGTGGGATATCGGGCCGGGTGGATATCAACTCGGCAATTTCCCGGAAAATTTCCTCGAATGGAACGACCGCTACCGCGACGACGTCAGGCGTTTCTGGCGAGGCGATCCCGGTACGATCGGCGCGCTGGCGACGCGGCTTGCCGGTTCCTCGGATATCTTTCAGCGAAACGGCGCCCTGCAGACGCGCACAGTGAACTTCATCGCCGCTCATGACGGCATGACGCTGGCAGACGTCGTCGCCTATGGGAGAAAGCACAACGAGGCCAATGGCGAGGACAATCGCGACGGCCACGGCGAGAATTTCTCCTGGAATAGTGGCGTCGAGGGGCCGAGTACCGACCAGGAGATAAAGGCACGGCGTGAGCGTGACATACGCGCGCTGCTGGCGACGCTCTTCATGTCCCGCGGCACGATCATGCTGACGGCGGGCGACGAGTTCGGCCGCACGCAGAAGGGCAACAACAATGCCTATGCGCAGGACAACGAGCTGACATGGGTCGATTGGGCCGCGCGAGACCGGGCGCTGGAGGCGTATGCCTTTGCGCTGGCCGCGATCCGTAAAGCTGCCCCGTCGCTTGCCGAAACAGCATTCCTGACCGGCGACGCAGTCGACGACATTCCTGACGTGACTTGGCTGGACGAGACGGGCCAGCCGCTCCGCACGGAACAATGGACCGATCCGGAGCGAAAACGCCTGTCGATGGTGCTCGCAGGCGGCATCGCGCGAGGCGGTCGTCTCGCAGTCATGATCAACGGCGACCGTCGTGGGCTTTCCTTCTCGCTGCCATTGCGCGATGAATTCTGGTGGAAGCTGCTTCTGCCTAGGGAACAGGAGCCGGGAGAAGGAAACTGGATGGTTGCCGGCCGCACGATCGCTCTGGCGGTCGAGGAGGCGTCCGGCGAGACAAGGGGCGGGCGATGAGTGAGGCGGGGCGCAACCCGGACTGGTGGCGTGGCTCGGTGACCTATCAGGTCTATCCGCGCTCCTTCCAGGATACGACTGGCGACGGCAGCGGCGACCTCAAGGGGATCACGCAGCGCATCGGCCAGATCGCATCGCTTGGCGTCGACGCGATCTGGCTGTCGCCCTTCTTCAAGTCGCCGATGGCCGACATGGGCTATGACGTCCAGGACTACCGCGCGGTCGATCCGATGTTCGGCACGCTGGAGGATTTCGACGCGCTGGTGGCCGAGGCGCACCGGCAAGGGCTGAAAGTCATCATCGACCAAGTGCTGTCGCACACGTCGGACAGGCATCCCTGGTTCGTGGAAAGCAGGGCCGATCGCACCAACGCCAAGGCCGACTGGTATGTCTGGGCCGACGCGAAGCCTGACGGGACGGCGCCGAACAACTGGCTCTCGGTGTTCGGCGGATCGTCGTGGGAATGGGATTCGGTGCGGCGGCAATATTACCTGCACAACTTCCTTGCCGCGCAGCCCGACCTCAACTTCCACAATCCGGAGGTCCTGGATGCGCTGCTCGACGCGGTGCGTTTCTGGCTGGAGCGGGGCGTGGATGGGTTCCGGCTCGACACGGTGAACTACTATTTCCACGATCGCTGGCTGCGGAACAATCCGCCGCTTGACGAAGCCATGTCCGGCGCCATCACGGCGACCAATCCGTACATGTACCAGTCGCATCTCTTCGACAAGACACAGGCCCAGAACCTCTATTTCCTGAAGCGGTTTCGCGCGTTGCTTAACGAATACGAAGCGCGCGCATCGATCGGCGAGATCGGCGACGAAAGCCGCTCGCTGCAAACCCTCGCCGCCTACGTAAGCGGCGGGGACAAGCTGCATATGTGCTACACGTTCGACCTGCTTGGCCCGCAATTCTCCGCCGCGCATGTGCGGGGCTGCGTTGAAGCGTTCGAGAACAACGTCAAGGACGGCTGGGTCTGCTGGGCATTCTCCAACCATGACGTCGTGCGCCATGTCTCGCGATGGGTGCGGCTCGGCGAGGATTTCGACGCGGTCGCAAAATTCGCGATCACGCTGCTCGCCAGCCTGCGTGGCTCGATCTGCCTCTACCAGGGCGAAGAGCTGGGCCTGACCGAAGCCGAGATCGCCTTCGAAGACCTGCGCGATCCCTACGGCATAAGGTTCTGGCCGGGCTTCAAGGGTAGGGACGGCTGCCGCACACCCATTCCGTGGGAGGTCGAAAAGCCGAATGTCGGCTTCTCGACCGGAAAGCCGTGGCTGCCCATCCCACCGGAGCATCGTAGCCGGGCGGCTGATGTGCAGTGGGGCGAGCCGAACTCAGTGCTCTCGCGCTATCGCGCCGTGCTGGCGCTGAGGAAACGCCATGCCTCGCTGGCGCGCGGCTCGATCGCCTTCATCGACGGGCAGGATGACGTGCTTGCCTTCTTCCGCGAGGCGAATGCCGAACGGCTTATCTGCGTGTTCAATTTCGCGCGGGAAGAGCGTCGCTGGACGCTGCCGTCAGGCATACTGATCTTCGAGGAGGTCGAATTCCCCGAGCGCAACGCAAGGCTCGACGGGCTCGCCATCACGTTGCAGCCGCTCGGCTGTTTCATCGGACGCGTACTCTGATGGAGCGCAGGTACCGATCAGACGAAACCCAGCGAAGACAGGTCGATCTCGGTGATGTGCCAGCGGCCGAGATTGGCCGTGTAGAGCTTGTCGCCCTTGAAGGCGATGTTGGTTGGGTGTGCGATCGTTGTCGCTGCCGGGTCTTCGATCAGGATTTCGAGACCTGCACCTTCGCGCCAGCGATAGATGCGGCTCGGCTCATAGCAGGAAATGAACAGGGTGCCATCAGAGGCGAAGGCTAGGCCGTCGGGGACGTTGTGAACCCCTTCGATGACCACCTGCTTTGGCCCCGCCGAGCCGTCCTCGAGGATCGGCACGTAGCTGATGCAGGGGGCGTCGCTCTCGACCACGTAGAGCCCGGCGCTGTTAGACGCCATGGCCATGCCGTTGGCGAAGGACATGCGGTCGCGGCACCACAGGCCGCCTTCGCTGGTCTTCAGATCGTAGCGGAAGACGCCGGAGCGATTGTCCTCGCCGACGCTGTCCGACACGTAGAGCCAGCCGTTCTTCTCGTCGATGACAGGAAAATTCGGCACGCGGATGCCGGATGCTGCGAAACGCTCCATGCGCCCGGATGCGGCATCCCACCGGAAAACCGCCGCGTGCTTGAGATCGCACACGAAACAATTGCCTGAACTGTCGAAGGCGATGCCGAGGAGGAAGCCGCCGGTGCTGCCCATGCGCTCGACCGAACTGCCGTCGGCGGAAAGGCGCAGCAGATCGCCGGTCTCGGTGCCGCACCATATCGAATCGTCGCTGTGGATCGCGACGCATTCAGGATGGGCAACACGGGGGTCGGTGAAGATGCCGTCGAAAAAGACCCGCGCGGCAGACATATCGAGCAACGGTTTTGCCATGGACATCACCTCCCTATCCAGCCGGCCCGCTATTTCGAGGCCGCGATGCAGCGTTCGACCGCAGACCGGTCGGCGTTCAGGATTTCGGCAATCAGGGCGCCGCGTTCCTTGGCGCTGACGAACTCCAGCCGGCGCAGGCCTAGCGGGTCGATCCGTTCGCGCAGGACGGCGAGCGTCTCGGCGGAGGGCAGGGCGGTCTCGCGGCAGTCCGTACTGAACGTCACCGCAAAGCCGGTGGCATCCTTGATCTGGTCGCGCGTGACTCCCGGCATAGTTTCGACGACGACGAGTTCGCGCGTCGATGGATCGAGCTCGAAGACGCAAAGGTCGGTGATCACAAGCGCCCGGCCTGTGCGATAGCCATGCGGCTCGCGCTCGGCCGGCGTCAGCAGCCCGCGCGCCGAACTGGCGGTTTCGACAGCGTCGACAACCGACAGCGGTGAATGCCTGGTGATGTAGAGCAGATAATCACGGTGCATGTTGGCGACATCGGCCATGCCACCCTGTCCGGGCAGGCGTATGATGCCACCGCTAGGTTTGCGCAGTGCGATGGTGTTGACGCGGCCACGGCGATCGACCTGGGCCGCCGCGACGATTTCGTGGGTCACCGCGCCGGGCTGGTAGTAGGTCGAATAGGTATCGTCGCCACCGGCATGCGCGACGGCCGTTTCCGCGTCGAGGCTTTCAATCAGCGACAGGATCATCGGGCTCGGCGCGATGTCGAGATGGCCGCACGACAGGGTCGTGATGATCATGTCGGGCGCGTGGGTCGCCTTCGCCAGCCGGTAGGCGACGTTGGCGAGCGGCGAGACGGCGCCGGCGCTGGCGAAGCTGTCATTGCCGAGTTCAGCCGCGATGCGCGTGGCGATGATCTCATCGATCGAGGCATCTGCACCCTCTCGCGCGACCGCAGGGATAGAGAGTACTGAAGCCGTATCGGCGCTGACCTTCGCGGCTTTACGGACGATCTCCGGAACCCCCTCAGCCGGTATGGCCAGGCTATCGCTCAGAGGCGTTTCCCTGGAGGCAAAGGCATCAGACAGCACCTGGTAGTCTGTCACGTAGAAGGGCAGGCAGGATGTCGGATAGGCACCGCCTGGCGCGAGCGCGATGGCGGACACCTGGTTGCGGGTCAGGATACTCTGGCGGCCGTCATTACTGAGCGCGCCGACCGGAACGATCTCCTCGACGGTGACCAGCACCTGGCGGGCCGCGCCGACCATGGCGTAGTCGAGGGCGCGAGGTCCCAGGATCTGCACATTGCCGCTCTCGTCGGCGCGCTGAGCATGCAGCACGAGCGTGTCGATGTGCAGGGCGGGAATGACGCCGATGTCGCTGCCGCTGACGGGATCGCGAACGATCTTCGCTTGCGGCATCCGGACCATCATGTCCGATCCCTCGGGAAGCTGGAACGGCATCGACGGCAGGTTCTGCTGCGCCGCGCGCAGAGCCTGGATCATGGCGAGCGCGGTCCAGTCGCGCACGGGCAAAGCGCTCGTTTCAGCAGCCGTGCGGAAGCGTGACGGTAGGCCGAAAATATCGAGGCTGGAGAAGCAGATGTCGATCTCCGCGACAGCCTCGGCTTCGAGAAGTAGCTCGAGCGGCAGGCCGCCCGCCCAGGAGATATAGCGCAAATTGTTGACGCCGCTTCGGCCGATGGCGCGCAGCAAGGCGATAGGCAACCGCGCGAAATGATGGCCTCCGACGCCGAAACTGTCGCCTGAGCGAACCATGGCGGCCAGTTGATCGACCTCTACGAACTTTGGCCGGTGCGGCTTGACGAGTGAGCGGATGGCGCGGTCGGCTTGAGCGGTCATAACGGGGCCGCCTCGATGCGGTAGCGTGTGGTAAACGGCCGATCGGGCGTGAACTCCAGCGCCGTCGGGATACCGGATTGCGCCATTGGATTGTCGGCAATGGCAGTCGCCGGGCCAAGCCCGAAGGGCGAGCAGATCGGCTCGATGCCGATCGAGACGTGACGGCCGTTCCACGGGAACGCCTTGCGGCCGCGATTGGAGTACCAGAGCAGCAGGCTCGGAAAATGTTCCTTCTGCCACGAGAGCCTTACCCTGTATCCTTCCGCGTGGCTGGCAAGCGCGACAGTCCCGTCCAGCCCCTGGACTTGCAGGAGTTCCTCCGTGTTGGCGGCCAAAGGCAGACGAGAGGCGTCGACCGTGCCGCCCGCGCGGTCAGGCACGGCATGGAGGCTCGAGAAAATGGCGTCTTTCGCAAAGAGCGGCGCGCCGGGCTCGACATCGTCAGGATAGGTGCGGCCGTGATCGAATGCGCCGAGTTCCAACTCGGCGGCTTCTGTCTCAGCCGGGAGGCGGAACACGGGGTGCAACCCGATCGGCAGGCGGCAGGCGCGGCGTACCATGATGCGGAATTCGATGTCGACGGCAGGAGCGGCCGGATCTGGTGTGATGGTCCTTTCGACACGCGCGACCGGGCTGGATCCCGGGTAGTCCAATGCCAGCGAAAGCGAGCGGCCGTCGCCTTCGATCCAGGTCCAGTCATGGTTCGAGGAATGGCCGTGCGCTTCCTCGCCGGGTTCCGGCGGGCCCATGACGCTGGACCACGCGTCAGGCCAGCCATCTGATGGCACCGAATAGCCGAACGGCACGCAAGGCCATTCGCCACGCAGCTTGCGGAGAAGGCCCGGCAGAGCTTCAGCCTCGGGATCATCGGCCCAGGGCGCGATGTGGAATGGCGAGACCTGCCGCCCGTCGGCGAGGACGAAGGTGACCGGCGCCAGCATCGCGCCGAGGCGCTGGACCGTCAGCGCACCATGCGCCCAGCCGAGCCCGCGATAGGTATCGCTGGCCGCCTCGTTCACGGTTTCGCCTTCCGGGCTCGCTCGACGCTCTTCTCGGCGAATTCGCGCACGCGCCTCTGCCCGGTCTCGCTGCGATAGAGTCCGCCCAGTATGTCGCGTTCCATGGCGAAGCCCTCTGCGGGATCGCCGGAGAGCGCATGCGCGGTCAGCCGCTTCAGCCCTTCGACGGCAGCGGCCGGTTCGGCTGCGATCGTCGCGGCCAGTTCAAGCGCGCGGGGCATGAGTTGTTCAGCGTCGACGATCTCGTTGACCAGTCCGGCTTCGACAAATTCCGAGGCAGGCACGATCGCGCCTGTCATGAGCAGCATGTTGGCGCGGTTGCGGCCAAGCTTGGCGACGCTGCGCTGCGTGCCGCCGCCGCCGGGGATCAGGCCGAGCTTGATTTCGGGCAGGCCGAGCTTGGCGAACTGGTTGGCAATGACGATGTCACAGCAGAGCACCAGCTCCATGCCGCCGCCGAGCGCAAAGCCGTTGACCGCCGCGATCACCGGTTTGCGGTTATCCTCGATCGCCGCATACATGCGCGTTCCCGCAGCCTGGAAACTGTCGAACTCAGCCCCGGTCTGCGCGGCATATTCCTTGATGTCGGCACCGGCCATGAAACCGCGCCCTTCGCCGGTCACGACGATGGCTCCGACGCCGTCATCCCCTGACAGTGCCTCGAAGGCGGCAGTGATCTCGCCCTGCATCAGCCGGTTCATGGCATTGAGCTGATCGGCGCGCCGGAAAGTGATGATCGCGACGCGGCCCGATGTCTCAACCGTCAGGGTCTGATAGGCGCTCATGCTCAGGCGGCTTCCACGGTCATGTCGCCGGCCGCCTCCAGCGCGGCGATCTCGTCCTTGGACAGGCCGAACTCGGCGAGGATCTCGCGACCGTGCTGGCCGACCAGCGGCGCCGGGCGTTCGATCGATGCAGGCGTCTCGCTCATCTTCACGGCCGGCGCCACGACCTTCACCTTGCCGCCGCGCGGATGATCGTAGGTGGTGATCATGCCCATATGCGTGACCTGCGGATCCTCGGCTGCCCGGCGGATGTCCTTCACCTCGGCGCACCAGATGTCAGCGGCGAGCAGCCGGGCGAGCAGGTCCTGTGTGGAGAACTTCTTCGTCTCGGCATTGACCTTCTCGAACACCTCGTCGCGCTTGTCGAACAGGGTCTTCAGGTCGTCGTAGGGTGCGAGCTGTGGCGCTTCGAGCACGGTGTAGAGCGTCTTGAAAGGGCTCATGGCGATCGAGACGTAGCCGCCGTCACTGGTCTCGTAGATGCCGAACGGGGCTTGCATGCCCGGATGGCCAATGCCGGAATTCGGCCGCACGAAATCCTCGCCGAGATTGAGCACGGCGACATATTCCTGATTGAGGTGCGCCAGCATGCCGGCCAGGAGGTTGACCTCGATCTTCTGCCCCTTGCCGGTCTTCTCGCGATAATAGAGCGCCGACAGGATGCCGTAGACCATGTTCATCGCGCCGATCTGGTCGGCCATGCCCGCGCCGGCGGGAACCGGAGCCTGGTCGCCGCGGCCGGTGTTGGAGATCAGCCCGGAGAGACCCTGGATCAGCATGTCCTGTCCCGGGCGCTCGACATAGGGGCCTTCCTCGCCATAGCCGGATCCCGAGCAATAGATGATGCGGGGATTGACGGCCTTGAAGTCCTCGTAGCCGTAGCCGAGCTTGGCCAGCACGCCGGGCCGGAAATTCTGCACCACGACGTCGGCCGTCTTCGCCATCTCCATGATGATCGCGTGCACCTTGCGGCTTTTCAGGTTGAGCGCGATGGAGCGCTTGTTGCGGTTCCATGCCAGGAAGTTCGGGCTTTCCGAGCCGCCGACCCACTTGGCGAAGAAGGTCATGCCGCGGAACATGTCGCCGGAGCCGGCGCGTTCGATCTTGATGACGTCGGCACCCATGTCGCCGAGCATCTGGGTGGCGAACGGTCCTTGCAGCAGGTGGCTGAAATCGAGGATGCGGACGCCTTCGAGGGCCTTGTTCATGTCTGGTCTCTTGTCTTCAAAGAAGGTCGGGAACGTAGCGCGGAGCGGCGGTCAGTCCGCCGTCGACGCGCAGGTCGGTGCCGGTCGTGAAGCCGGCGGCGTCGGATGCAAGATAGACGGCGGCCTCGGCCACTTCCGAAGGCTCGCCGATGCGGCCGAGGGGGTGCATCTTCACCCAGGCCTTCGACAGATTGCCGCCGATCTCCTTGACCAGCTTGTCGTTCATCGGCGTGTTGATCGTGCCCGGCGAGATCGAGTTGACGCGGATGTTGAGCGGGCCGAACTCGACGGCCATTTGCCTGGTCATCGCCATCACCGCACCCTTGGCGCCGGCATAGGCGGTCCAGCCGTCGAGGCCGATATGACCCTGCGCGGACGCCATGTTGATGATCGAGCCGGATTTTTGGGCGATCATATGGGGGAGGGCGTATTTGCAGCCGCGGAAGACGCTGGTCAGGTTGACCGCGATCAGCCGGTGCCACTGCTCGTCCGTCATCTCGTGGACAGGCATGCCGCCGATGGCGATGGCGGCGTTGTTGACCATGATGTCGAGACGTCCGGTCTTCGAGACTGCCGCCGCGATGGCGTTGGCGATGTCGGCTTCTTGCGAGACGTCACAATGCACGTAGTCAGCTAGGTAGCCCGCCGCGCGCAACTCCGCCGCAAAAGCCTCGCCCTCGGTGTCAGCGATGTCGGAGATGAAGACATGCGCACCTTCCCGCGCCATCGCCTCTGATATCGCGTGGCCGATGCCGTCAGCGGCACCGGTGATGACGGCGGTTTTTCCTGTCAGGCGAGCCATGTCAGCCTCCATTCGCGCGCCGGCGCTTCGCCTCGTCGAAGGCGACCGCCGCAATGATGATCATGCCGGTGATGACCAGCTGCCACTCGGTCGGCAGGCCGAGCCCGCGCAGCCCGTTGGACAGGAACTGCAGGATGAGCACGCCGAGCGCCATGCCCCAAAGGCTGCCGATGCCGCCTGCAAGGCTGACGCCGCCAAGCACGGTGGCCGCCACCACTTGGAACTCGAAATTGAGGCCGGCCGTGTGCTGCGCCGAACCGACGCGCGCGGCGAGGATGATGCCGGCAACCGTCGCCAGCAAGGCACTGATGATGAAGCAGATGAACTTGACGCGCCGCACGTCATAGCCCGCCAGCCGCGCCACTTCCTGGTTGCCGCCGACGGCGTAGATCTGCCGCCCGAACGGCCTGTGCCGCATCATGTAAGCGAAGGCGAAAAGCAGGACCAGCGCGATCACCGCGGAATAGGGGATGATGTTGAACAGGCGGCCGTCCGACAGCAGGATGAAGCTGTCGAGCATGGCATCGTCGGGGATGGCGCGCTGGCCGGTGTAGAGATAGACGCCGCCGCGCAGAACGAACATCATGCCGAGCGTCACGATCAGCGAGTTGATGCCGGCATAGGCGGTCAGATATCCGTTTATACAGCCGACGATCAGGCCGAACAGCAGCGCGCCGCTGACGCCGAGCGCCAGCGAGCCGGTCTCGTTCATGATGATGATCAGCGGCAGGGCGATCGTCGCGAGCAGCGACCCGATCGAGATGTCGACCTCGCCGGATATGAAGACGATGGCGCAGCCGATGCCGGCGGTGAGCGCCAGCGACGCCTGCCCAAGCACATTGGTCATGTTGCGCACGGAGAAGAAATTCTCCGCCGTGAAAGAAAAGAAGGCGAGCACCAGGACGAGGCAAAGAAGCAGCGCCATCTCCTGATGGCGGGCCAGCCGCGAAAGGAGCGAAGGCTCCTTATTCGGGGTGTCGATCGCCGTGGAAGCATTCGTCATGAGCGGGTGCTCCTGAAAACGTACAGGGCCATCGCGTCAACCGATCGCCGCATTGAGGATCTTCTCCTGCGTGGCCTCGTCGCGGGACATGGTCGCGGTGAGGCGGCCTTCGCACATCACGGCGATGCGGTCGGCGAGGCCGAGGAGCTCCGGCATCTCCGAACTCATCAGGATGACGGCCAGGCCTTCGCCGGCCAGCCGGTCGATGAGAGCGAAGATCTCCGATTTGGCGCCGACATCGATGCCGCGGGTCGGCTCGTCGACGACGATCACCTTGAGGCCGCGCATGAGCCAGCGCGAGATCAGCACCTTCTGCTGGTTGCCGCCGGACAGGTTCTTGATCTTCTGGCCAAGGTTCGGCGTCCTGATACGAAAGCGGTCGACATATTCCTGTACGGCCTTGCGCTCCTTCGCCTTGTCGACGAAGCCGAATTTCGCGAAGGCGCCGAGCGATGCGAGGCTGGCGTTCTGGTAGACCGGAAGCTCGCCCATGAGGCCCTCGGTCTTGCGATCCTCGGTGAGGAGGCCGATGCCGAGGCGAACGCCTGTCCTGGTGTCGTGCGGGGTCAGCCGGTTCCCGTCGATGGTGATCGTGCCGCTGGTGATCGGATCGTAGCCGACAATGGCCTTGGCAAGCTCGGTGCGTCCCGCACCCATCAGCCCGAAGAAGCCGAGGACCTCGCCGGCGCGCGCCTCGAACGAGACGTCCTGAAGCTTCTTCGCGGTGCTGAGGCCCGCGACCGACAGGGCCACCTTGGCGCCGGCCGCGCCACGCTTGCGCGGGAACAGATTGTCGATCCTGCGACCGATCATGTCCTGTATCAGCGTGTCGTTGGTGTGCTCGCTGACTGGCTTCGTCGAAATGTGGCGGCCGTCGCGCAGCACCGTCACCGTGTCGGCGATCTCGAAGACCTCGTCGAGCTTGTGGCTGACATAGACAACGGCGATGCCGAGCGCAGTCAGCCTATGGATGACGGTGAACAGCAGCGAAACTTCGTTTGGCGTGAGCGACGAGGTCGGCTCGTCCATCACGACGATCCTGGCTTCGTGGGCGAGGGCGCGCGCGATCTCCACCATCTGCTGCTGGCTGACCGGCAGCGATCCGGTCCGGGCGGCGGGATCGACGTTGAAGCCGATGCGCTTGAACAGGGCGGCGGAGTCGGCACGTATCTTCTTCCAGTCGATCGAGCCGCCCGTACCGGTCGGATAGCCCTCGAGAAAGATGTTCTCGGCGACGGTGAATTCGGAGATCAGGGCGATCTCCTGGAACACCACCTTGATGCCCTGGCGCAGGCTGTCGCGCGGCGATTTGATGTCGACCTCGCGGCCCTGGATGCGGATGATTCCGGCATCCTTGCCATAGACGCCGGCCATGATCTTGATGAGCGTCGACTTGCCTGCACCGTTCTCGCCCATCAAGGCATGCACTTTGCCGGGCTGCAGCGTCAGGTCGACATTTTCCAGTGCGATGACGCCTGGAAAACGCTTATCGATGCCGCGCATCTCGAGCGCGGGAACGGGCGTGGCGATTGTGCCGGCGCCTTCGCCGGCGTGAAGGATGTCAGCTGGCATTGGCTTTGTTCCTGACAATGTCGAGGTAGCTGGCCAGGATGATCACGACGCCGGGGACCACCATCTGCAGATCCTGGTTCCAGCCCAGGATGATGATGCCGTTGTCGATGACCTTGAGTACCAGCACGCCGAGCAGCGTGCCGACGATCGAGCCACGCCCGCCTAGAAGACTCGTGCCGCCGAGAATGACGGCCGCGATCACCGTCAGCTCGAAGCCTCGGCCCGCAGTCGGCTGGCCCGCGTTCATCAGCGATGCCAGGATCATGCCGGCGACGCCGACGCAAAGGCCGGTGACGACGAATGCAAACAGCTTGAGGCGCTGCGAGCGCACGCCCGAAAGGCGCACCGCCTTTTCATTGGCGCCCACCGCATAGATGTAGCGCCCGAGTGTCGTGAAGCGCAGCACGATGAAGGCGACCGCGAAGATCACGGCGGCGAATATGACCGGCACCGGGATCGGGCCGACATAGCCTGCGCCGAGATCGGTGAAGGAGACCAGATGGTGATGGTTCTGAACAGCTTCCCGGGTGAAGAGATAGACGCCGCCCTGCAGCATCATCATCATGCCGATCGTGCCGATCAGCGAATTCACCCTGAGTTTCGTTGCAACCAGGCCGTTGACGAGCCCGACGCCTCCCGCGAAGGCCAGCGCGGCAAGCATGCCCAAGGAAAGGCTATTGGTGGCATTGAGGACCGCCATGCCTATGCAGCCGACGAAAGCC
>JAEYXI010000372.1 GCA_023428515.1 Pseudomonadota bacterium
TTGGCCAGTGTGCGCTGCAATTGCATTACAACGCCACCATCCTCGGGCTTGTCCCGAGCATGACGGGCGACGGGACGGCAGCGTCCCGCAAAGAAAAAGGGCCCCGGAAACCGGAGCCCTTTCGAAGGAAACGGCCGAAGATCAGATCGACAGGCCGGCGTAGCGGTTCTTGAACTTCGACAGGCGGCCGCCGCGGTCGAGCAGGTTCTGCTGGCCGCCGGTCCAGGCCGGATGCGTGTTCGGGTCGATGTCGAGGTTCAGCGTGTCGCCGGCCGCGCCGTAGGTCGAGCGCGTCTCGTAGCTGGTGCCGTCGGTCATCACCACAGTGATGGTGTGGTAGTCGGGATGAATCTTCTCTTTCATCGGTCTCGTCCTTTGCCTCGGCGCGACGTGTCGGCCGGTCGGCCTGCGTCGATGCGTCTCTTTTGAAAAACGTCAAGCCGCAGCTATTAGGCAGCCGCGGCTTCTAAAACGGTCGGCGAGCCTATACATCAGCCGGAATTGAATCACAAGGCCGCGTGCCGCGCATCGCGCGCACAGAGGTCTGGACCTGGGAAACGCGACGAGATGGCTTTGACGGCGACGCTCGCCGAAGACCGCAAAAGGCCGCCGCTGCGGCCGCTGCGCCGGGTGCTCCCCTACGTGCTGCGGTATCCGGGGCTTGTCGTCGGAGCGCTCGTCTCGCTCACACTTGCGGCCGTGACCACGCTGACCCTGCCGCTTGCAGTGCGTCGCATGATCGACCACGGCTTCACCAACGCCGACACGACCTTCGTCGCCAACTATTTCACCGTCCTGATCGCGATCGCCGCCATTCTCGCTCTGGCTTCCGCCTGCCGCTACTATTTCGTCATCACGCTCGGCGAGCGCGTCGTCGCCGATCTCCGCCGCGACGTGTTCTCGCATGTCACGACGCTGTCCCCGGCCTTCTTCGACGCCGCCCTCTCCGGCGAGATCGTCTCGCGGCTCTCTGCCGACACCACCCAGATCAAGTCGGCGGTGGGCGCCACCGCCTCCGTCGCGCTGCGCAACCTCATCCTCGGGCTCGGGGCTGTCGGTATGATGGTCGTCACCAGCCCGAAACTCTCCGCCCTCGTCATCGCGGCCATCCCGTTCGTCGTCCTGCCGCTCGCCGCCTTCGGCCGGGCGGTGCGCCGCAAGGCCAGGCAGGCGCAGGACACTCTGGCCGGTGCGACCGCCTATGCCAGCGAACAGATCTCCTCGGTGCGCACCCTTCAATCCTTCACCAATGAAAGGCTGGTGACCGGCCGTTTCACCCATGCCGTCGAAACCGCCTTCAATGCGGCGCGCGCATCGACGCTGGCGCGCGCTGCCCTCACCTTCTTCGCCATCTTCGCGATTTTCACGTCCGTGGTGATGGTGCTCTGGTTCGGCTCGCACGACGTGCTGACCGGCGTTATGTCACCCGGCACGCTTGGCCAGTTCCTCATCTACTCGGTCTTCGCCGCGGGGGCGCTGGGTGCATTGTCCGAGGTCTGGGGCGAACTCTCGCAAGCCGCAGGCGCGACAGAGCGGCTGACCGAGATCCTCGCCGAGCAGCCGGCAATCGCTCCACCACCCCACCCCAAACCCCTGCCGGCGTCCGGCAAGGGCTCGATATTCTTCGACGACGTCACCTTCGCCTATCCCGCGCGTCCCGATCTCCCGGCGCTCCACGATGTCACCTTCCAGGTGAAGCCCGGCGAGACGGTGGCGATCGTCGGCCCGTCAGGCGCCGGCAAAAGCACCGTCTTCTCGCTCATCCTGCGCTTCTACGATCCCGACAGCGGCAAGGTTGTCATCGACGGCGTCGACGTCAGCGAGGCCGATCCGACGGCAGTGCGCAACCGCATCGCCATCGTGCCCCAGGACGTGACCATCTTCGCCGCAAGCGTTCGCGACAACATCGCCTTCGGTCGCCCCGGTGCATCGAGCGCCGAGATCGAGCAGGCAGCAAGGGATGCGCTTGCCGACGAATTCATCGTGCGATTGGAAGACGGCTTCGACACGGAAGTCGGCGAACGCGGCATCACGCTGTCCGGCGGACAGCGGCAGCGCATCGCGATCGCCCGGGCCATCCTGCGTGACGCGCCGATCCTGCTGCTCGACGAGGTGACATCGGCGCTCGACGCCGGGAGCGAGACGCTGGTGCAGACCGCGCTCGAACGACTGATGGAGGGACGCACCACCATCGTCATCGCGCACCGGCTGGCGACAGTGCTGCGCGCCGACCGCATCCTGGTCATGGACGGCGGCCGGATCGTCGAGGAAGGCACGCATGAAAGCCTGGTGGCGAGAGGCGGCATCTATGCCGGCCTTGCCAAGCTGCAGTTCGAGACCGGCGCCCGCGCCTTCAGGGGCGCGGCGGAGTGACTGCCTGCTTCTGGGCGTAGCGCATCATCCGGTGGAAACTCATCGAGATGTGAGCCCGCCTGATATGGCCGATCGCATCCAGATCGCCGATCTCGGCGGCGGCCAGCACTTCCTCCATCTCGCGGCGGAACGCCGTGAACTCTTCCGCGACGCCGAGCTTCGGCATCAACTTCATCACCACCCGCGCCACCTGGAAATAAAGCCGCTCGCTGATCTCGCGCAGCGGCTGGTTGCCGGTCATGGCGTTGAGCTCGTGGAAGAATTCGAGGTTGAGGCGTAGGAAGGCGCGCTGGTCGGAACTGCGCGAATCCGTGTCGCAGCGCGATATGAGCGCGCGGATGCGCTGGAGATCCGCCTCGGTCCACGGGATGGGCGTCAGCTTTCCGATCAACAAGGCGAGTTCGAGACGAAGGTGGTAGACCTGCTGCAGTTCCTCGATATCGGGGTCGGTGACCAACGTGCCGACACCATGCACCGACTGCACCAGCCCTTCTGACTCCAGGCGGCCGAGCACACGGCGGACCGGCGTGCGGCTGACCTCGAATTCCTGGGCGAGTTCCTCCTCCGAGATCAGGCTGCCGGGCGCATATTCCAGCAGGCAGATGCGGTCGCGCAGGATGCGGTAGATGCGGTCGGCGCGCTCGCGCGCGGAAGGGGGTCGCGACATGACTACGGGCTCAGTCTCGATCTCGGCGTCCAGCATCATCCCGCCTCCAGAACGG
>JAEYXI010000527.1 GCA_023428515.1 Pseudomonadota bacterium
ACATAGGCCGCAACCATATCCTCCGCCTTCGCCAAGGCGGCTTCGGCGGGCTCCTTGCGCCAGGGATTCGGGCCAAGATGGTCGCCGCCAAAGATGACGCGGTCGAACGGCAGCTTCTCGGCAACGACGATCTCCGACACCATCGCCCCAAAATCCCCCGGCTGCATGCCGGTATACCCGCCGAACTGGTTCACCTGGTTACAGGTCGCCTCGATAAGCAACGTGCCGGATGTCTGCACGGCGTTGCGAGCGGCGGCGCGGATGACGACGGGATGCGAGGAGCAGACGGAGGTGATGCCTATCGGCTTGCCTGCGCGCCAGGACGGAGCGAGCGTGCGCAACAGATTGGTCATGACTTCACCCTCGGTGTGGAGGCGATGAACTGATCGAGCTCAGCACGCGTGCCCGCGCCTTCCATCGGGCCGCGCCGCGTCACGTTGCGGGCGCCGGCGGCGTTGGCGTAGTCGAGCGCCTCCTCCGGCGACATGCCAAGCCGGCGGCAGGCGATATAGGCGCCACCGAAGCAGTCGCCGGCGCCGGTCGGATCGACCTCCTCGACCGCGAAGGCGGGCGAATCGATGCGCACCCCATCCGCCGAGAAGAAGCTCGAGCCGAGCGCGCCGCGCTTGACCACGACCTCGCCGGCGTTGCGAGAAAAGAGCGATGCAAGTGCGTCAGCTTCATTGCCGGCGTTTGTGGCCGTCAGCAATTCTTCGCCCGACGGCAGGATGAGGTCTGAGATGTCGAGCAGCCGCGCGAACCGCTCTTTGGTTTGCCCCCCGATCAGTTCCTTGCGCAGGTTCGGGTCGAGCGAGATAGTGCCGCCCCGCGCCTTGATGACGTCGATGGCGTAGTCGAGAACGGCCCAGATTTCCGGGATGCCGAGCGCCGTGCCCATGACATGTAGGTGGCCGGCGCGCGCGATCAGCGCCTTGGCCTCAGGCGTCAGGCCGACCAGTCCGGCCGCGGACTTGCCGATGTTGTAGACGAAATCGCGCGATCCATCCTTGCGATAGCGTACGAACGCGCTGCCGGTCGGATAGTCGGGGCTGACCGTGATAGCCGAGACGTCGGCGCCGTCGGTGCGGAGGCGGTCGATGTTTATTTTTCCGAAGTCGTCGTTGCCGACGCAGGCGACGATGCCGGCCTGGCCGCCGATCTTGGCGCACTGGTCGATAAAGATCGCCGGCGCTCCGCTCGGATAGGGGCCGATCAGCTCGATCGGCTCAAGGAAGCCGTCGCCGAGCGTCGTGGCCATGATCTCGACGAGGATTTCGCCGACCGTCACGGTCGGTCCGAGCGCGTCGGGTGCAAGCGTCTTGGCGGGAACTGGCATCTCGTGATCGTCCGTCAGGGGTGATGGGAATGCGAAATCAGGCCGCGTGAAGGTAACGCCGACGCAAGGCCAATCGGCATAGGACTAATTGTATGTTCAAGCAACATATTAGTGACCGAGCAGGATCACGAGCGCGAGCCCACGAATTCGGTCGTATCCGACAGGCGCTGACTTTCAAGCGACAGGTAGCGTTGATGCAGTATGCAGGCCGCGCCGAATGCCGGGCCGCTGCCTTCGAGATCTGTCACGGCGATGTCGGGCAGCGGGAAGCTCGCATCCTGCAGCGACAGCATGCTCTGCCTGACCCGCTCTGCCACCAGAGGGTAGAGCGCTGCCAGTGAACCGCCCAGCACGATGCGGTCGGCGTCGATGACCCGGCAGGCCTGCACCAAGCCGTAGGCGAGCGTATCCGCCCAGTCGTTGGCAATTTTGATCGCGGTTGCTGTGCCGGCCGCCACACCGGCCAGAAAATCGACGAGTTCCGAGTCGCTGCCAGCTTTCTGGCCGTACCGGCCGAGCACGCTTTCCAGGCCGATCACCCGTTCCAGCGCGCGGCGATCCTTGCCATCAGGGACGATGAGATGGCCAATCTCGCCGGCGACGCCGTTGCCGCCGCGAAACAGCGCGCCGTCAATGACGATGCCGCCGCCGAGGCCGCTCTCCATGACGAGGAACAGCGTCACGCCCGAGCGGAAGTCGCCGTGGCGGTAGGTCGTGCCGATGGCGAAGGCGTTGGCGTCGTTCTCCGCCACGATCGGCACGCGCAGCGGCAACGCCGCCCTCACACTTTCAGCCAGGTTGATGTTCTGCCAGCCGAGCAGCGGCGCGGAACGGACCATGCCTTGCCGGTCCATCTGCGCGGGCGTGGCGACGCCCAGCCCCTCGCAGCGCCGCAGCCGTTCCTCCGGTACAGTGCGCAAGGCAAGGTCGACCGCCTGCCGCACGGCATCCTCCACGGGAACAGAGGGGCCGTCGAAGGGCACGATCTCGGATACGACCGGTTTTGCGGCGAGATCGATCTCGACCACCGCCATATGCTCGACGCCGATCTCGATGCCGATGAAGGAAACCGCCTCGGGAACGAGCTCGATGCGGGTCCCGGGGCGCCCTGCCCTGCCCCGGTCGCGCGGGTCGGGCACGGCGCCTTCCTGCTCCCGCACGAGACCGTCGGCTTGCAAGGCGGTGATGATGTGGCCCGACGACGAACGATTGACGCGCAGCATGCGAGCGAGATCGGCCTTGCTGAGCGGCCCAGACTGGTGCAGCGCCTGCAACGCCGCGACTTCGTTGCGCTGGCGGATGCGGCGGGGAGAACTGGCGGTCAGCGCGGCGTCGTTCACACTCTATCTTCTCGAAACCGGAGTTTCTCAAACCGTCGGGGGCTAGGCTGGCAGGCGCGGCTAAGGGAGGAGCGCCGCCGCCCAACCAGCCTAGCCGCATCCGCCTGCCGTGTCAGCAGGCGGCATTGACGGGCTGGCACTTGCTCAAGGCCGGGCG
>JAEYXI010000555.1 GCA_023428515.1 Pseudomonadota bacterium
GCTATGAACTGCGCCTCGGTGATGCCGGACTTCCAGAGTTCGAAGGCGCGCTCGTGGTTGCGCGTGATCTTCTTGGCGATGTCGCGCTGCACGCCATGCGAGATGCCGAGCGCCCGGTCGATCCGGATGCCGTAGCGCTTCATGCCCTCCCGGTTCTCCTCCGACCCGAGGCCGCGCAGATGCGCGATGACCTCGTCGGCGGTGGAGGCGGGCGAGAGTTCGGCCATGCTATTTTTCGAGGCGCGCCAGGAGAGAAGACGTATCCCAACGGCTCCCGCCGATCTGCTGCACTTCCTTGTAGAACTGGTCGACGAGCGCCGTCACAGGCAGCCGGGCGCCGTTGCGGTCGGCCTCTTCGAGAACGATGCCGAGGTCCTTGCGCATCCAGTCGACGGCAAAGCCGAAATCGTACTTGCCAGCGATCATGGTCTTGTGGCGGTTCTCCATCTGCCATGAGCCGGCGGCGCCCTTGGAGATCACCTCGACCACCTTTTCGAGGTCGAGCCCGGCCTTGCGGCCGAAATGCAATCCCTCAGCCAGCCCCTGCACGAGACCGGCGATGGCGATCTGGTTGATCATCTTGGTAAGCTGGCCGGCGCCCGCCGGCCCCATCAGGCCGACCATTCTCGCATAGGCGTCGATCACGGGCTTGGCCTTGTCGAAGGTCTGCTGGTCGCCGCCGACCATGACGGTCAGCACGCCGTTCTCAGCTCCGGCCTGTCCGCCGGAAACAGGCGCGTCGAGCGCTGCGAAGCCGCCGGCCTCAGCCTTTTCAGCGAGTTCCCGCGCGACCTCGGCGGACGCCGTCGTGTTGTCGATATAGATCGCACCCTTCTTCATCGACTGGAAGCAGCCGTCGGGGGCGGTGGTGACGGAACGCAGGTCGTCGTCGTTGCCGACGCAGGTGAAGACGAAGTCCTTGCCCTCGGCTGCCTCGGCGGGCGTTTTGGCGAAGGCGCCGCCATGCTCGGCGGCCCACTTCTCGGCCTTGGCGGTGGTTCGGTTGTAGACGGTGACGTCGTGGCCGCCCTTCTTCTTCAGATGTCCGGCCATGGGGTAGCCCATCACGCCAAGTCCGAGGAACGCAACCGATGCCATTTTCGTGAATCCTTTCAGTCCGGTGATCCGGCTTCCTTAGCGCAAAGCTTCAACGGATTGGAGTCAGCGGTGCAGATGAATGGTGATGCGCCGCTCGATCCACTCGATGCCGTTGCGCAGAGCCTCGACCAGCGCCAGGTAGATGACCGCGGCCCAGATATAGGACTGGAAGTCGAAGCTGCGGGAATAGGCGAGCCGTGTCTCGCCCATCAGGTCGGCGACGGTGATCAGCGCCACAACGGCAGAGCCCTTGATCAACAGGATCACTTCGTTGCCGTAAGGCCTGAGCGCCACGATCAGCGCCTGCGGCAGGACCACCTTCCACAGCGTCTGCAGTTTATGCAGGCCGAGGGAGGCGGCGCCTTCCCATTGTCCGCGCGGAACGCTTCGTATCGCGCCGCGCAGGATTTCGGCTTGGTAGGCGGAGGTGTTCAGCGTGAATGCCAGGATCGCGCAGTACCAGGCCTCGCGGAAGAACGACCAGAGTCCGATCGCTTCCAGTTGCGGCCTGAAGGAGCCGACGCCGTAGTAGATCAGGAATGTCTGCGCCAGGAGCGGCGTGCCGCGGAAGAAGTAGACGTAGCCGTAGCCGAGTGCCGACAGGATCCTGTTCTTCGACATACGCGCGTAGGCGACCGGCAGCGACACGATCGCCCCGAGGATCGTCGAGACGGCCACCAGCGACATGGTCACCTTGAGGCCGGAGATATAGGTGGGGATGTATTTCTCGAACCAGGCGGCGTTCCAGACGGCCGCCAGATAGGCCAGCATGCCGATGCCCGCCAGGATCCACAGGCCGACCAGCAGATAGCCGATGACGCGCTGGCGCGGCCAACCGCGCGGCGGCGCTGGCGGAGCCAGTTCGACGGCAGCCTGGCTGGTGCTCATCGCGCCGGCTCCCGCTCACCGACGGATCGCTCTATCTTGTTGATGCCGAACGAAGAAATGATCGTCAGCGCAAGGTAGATCAGGATCGCGAAGCTGTAGAAGACAAAAGGCTCGCGCTCGACACGCGCGGCCACGCCCGTCCAGCGTAGTATGTCGTTAAGGCCGATCGCCGAGACGAGCGCGGTATCCTTGAGCAGGATGAGCCACAGGTTGGCGAGGCCGGGCAGCGCGATGCGTATCAACTGCGGCAGCACGACCAGCCGCATTGTTTGACCGTTGGTCAGGCCGATCGCGTAGCCGCCTTCGTATTGTCCGCGGGGAATGGCGCGGAAGGCCGACAGGAACACCTCGCTGACATAGGCCGAGAAGACCACGCCGAGGGCCACCATGCCGGAAATGAAGCTGTTTATGTCGACCGTCGCGCCCGGCTGGATCGTCCGTATCAGCGCCTGGATGCCGATCTGCGCGCCGTAGTAGACCAGGAAAAGTGTGACGAGTTCCGGCAGCCCGCGGAAGATGGTCGTATAGATGTTTCCTGCCAGTCTGAGCGACGGTTCGCTGGATTGCTTGGCGACGGCAACGAAAAAGCCGATCAGCAGTCCGAAGGGCAGGGTCGCCGCGGCCAGCGAGACGGTGACGAAGACACCGTAGGCGATTTCGTCGAGCCATCCTTCAGAGCCCCAACTCAGCAGAGTCCAGATGCTCTTCATCGGGCTGGGCGGCTCCGTTTTCGGCTTCAGCCAAAACGGGAGGCGGACACTCCTAGGCGACCGCCTCCCAGGTCAAATCAGCTTTCGGCGCCGTAGACGTCGAAGCTGAAGTATTTGTCGTTGATTTCCTTGTATTTCCCGTTTGCGCGGATCGCCTTGATGGCCTCATTGAACTTGTTGACCAGATCGGTCTCGCCCTTGCGCACGGCGATGCCGGCGCCTGGACCGAAGATCTCGACGGGCTGCGGAGAGGGCTGGCCGATGATCTTGCAGCAGGCGCCGTCGGGGGTCTTCAGCCATTCCTCGAGGACGCTGATGTCGTCCTCCACGGCGTCGACACGGCCGTTGGCGAGGTCGAGCAGGAACTCCTGGCTGGACGGATAGCCCTTGATGGTCGAGTCCGTATAGGTCTGCGAGGCGTAGTTGAAGTGGGTGGTCGAGGTTGCGACGCCGATCGTCCTGCCCGCAAGGTCCTCCTTCTTTAGGCTGGCCGGGATCGTTGAGTCCTTGGGGCCCGCGATCGCCGAAGGCGTGTTGTAGTACTTGTTGGTGAAGTCGACCTTCTCGGCGCGTTCCGGCGTGATCGACATCGATGCGATGATCGCGTCGAACTTGCCGGCCTGCAGCGCAGGGATGATGCCGTCCCAATCCTGCGTGACGAACTCGCAGGTCACCTTCATCTCGGCGCAGAGCGCGTTGGCGATGTCGATGTCGAAGCCTTCGAGCTTGCCGTCGGGGGTCAGGTTGTTGAAGGGCGGGTAGGCGCCTTCGGTACCGATCTTCAGTGCTGTCTGCGACGTGCCCGGAGCTGCCGGCGCGGCGCCTTGCGTATCTGGAGCTGGCGTGGCCGGCGCGGGTTCGGCTGGGGCCGGTGCTGGCTCTGCCGGCGCGGCAGGCGCCGGAGCGGCCTCGGTCGCGGGAGCCGGTGCGGGTTCGGCAGGTGCGGGTGCAGGCTCAGCCGGTGCGGCAGGAGCGGGCGCCGGCTCGGCGGCTTTTTCTTCCTGCGAGCAGGCGGCGAGCGTCAGCGCAAGTGCTGCGGCCGATGCAGCCAGCGTCAGGCGTTTCATCGTAAACATTCTAAGACCCCTCATTACGTTCATCCCCGGCCAAACGCCGGCGACGGGGCTGCGGCCTTGCCGCGCCAGAGGCCGATAATCCGCCTCTTTTTCGAGAAAAAGCAATCCCAAACGATATGAGCCGAACAAAGATATTGTGTGCTGTCGGGCCCTAGGGACAAAATCTGCCCTAGCGTTATCGATTTACCAAGCGGCCTGACGTCGAGTTACTTTCCGGTCAGCCCGGTAGCAACCTCGACGAAGTCGGCTATTGCGCCGATGTCATCCAGCCCGAAGACGGGCAGGGCGTTGTCCTGAACAGCATGATCGGCGGCGATCGCCAGGATGGTGGGATCGCCGGCGCTGAGCGGCGTGGTGTCCTTGGCGGCCGTTCGCCGCGCCTCGATCTTCCTGTGGCTCTCGCGCTTGTAGCCTTCGACGAGCACCAGGTCGCAAGGGGCCAGCCGCGTCAGCACTTCGTCCAGCGTCGGCTCGTTCTCGCCGCGCAGCTCGTGCATCAGCGCCCAGCGCCGGCCCGATACGATGGCCACCTCGCTGGCGCCGGCCTGCCGGTGCCGGAAGCTGTCGGTGCCTTCCTTGTCGATGTCGAAGTCGTGATGCGCGTGCTTGACGGTCGAGACCTTCCAGCCGCGTCGCGAAAGCTCCGCGACAAGTTTCTCGGTCAGGGTCGTCTTGCCGGAATTCTTCCAGCCGGTGATGCCGAACACGCGCTGCGTCATGGCTTTTCGCCTCGCATGACGGCCTGCGCCTGCGCAAGGTCTTCCGGCGTGTTGACGTTGAAGAAGGGGTCGATTGCCCTGCCTCCAAGCGTTGCCGTCGGGAAGTCAACATCGATCGTGTGGTGGCGCTCCAGGAACGCCGCCACGCTGAAAGTGGCGCTTGAGGCCAGGAATTCGCGGAGGTCAGCCTCCAGCGAGACCGGCCACAGCGCAAAGACGGGATGCCGGCGGCCGCCCGACGACGCGACGGCAATATCCTCCGGATGCCCGGCGACGGCTTCCGTCAGCCTGTCCGTCAGATCAGCCGGGAAGAACGGCGTATCGCCGGCGACCGTCAGCATCTTGCCGCTGCCTTCCTCTTTCGCCCAGGCCATACCCGAAAGAATGCCGGCGAGCGGCCCGGCCTGTCCGCCCGGTCCAACGTCCGCAAGCACCGGCTGGCCGTATTCGGCGAAGCGCGCGGGGTCGCCGTTGGCGCTGATCGCGATGGCTCCGACCTGCGGGACGAGTCGCTCCAGGACGTACGCCAGCATCGGCCGGCCGCCGAGCGGCCGCAGCGGCTTGTCGCCGCCGCCGAGCCTCGTCGCCCGGCCTCCGGCCAGCACCAGCCCGGCGATGTCGCTTGGGCGCGTCATGTCGCCCCCTCGCGCCGCGCGGCCTGGATGCCCCAGAGGGTCCCGACGATGCCGCCTGCCGAGGAAAGGAGCATGATCCAGAGCAGCGGAGAGGGTCCGGACTGGGCGGTGATCAGCGCGCCCGCCAGCATGGAGAGGGCGGCGCCGCTGCCGATCTGCAGCGCACCCCCGAGCCCCGAGGCGGAGCCTGCCAGGTGCGGCTTCACGCTGACGATGCCGGCATTGGCGCTGGGCAGCGTCAGGCCGTTGCCGACACCGGTGAAGAACACCGGGCCGAACAGCGACAACGGGTGATAGACGCCGCCGGCGAACAGCGCGATTGCCAGCAGCATGCCGGAAACGGCGACGATATTGCCCGAAAGCATCATGCGGTTGAGCCCG
>JAEYXI010000571.1 GCA_023428515.1 Pseudomonadota bacterium
ATGTAGAGGAAGGCGTAGACCGGCAGCCATTTGGACAGGATCGCTCTCATCGCGCGCGCTTCCCCGCCTGCCGGATGATGAAGACGACAGCCATCGCCATCACCGTGACGACCGTCATGGTGATGACCGAGAGCGCCGCGCCGAGCGGCCAGTTGGCGCCGCGCTTGAACTGCGCCTCAATAGCGGTGGCGATCATGACGCCGTCCTTGCCGCCGACGAGTTTTGGCGTGACGTAGTCGCCAACGGTTGGGATCATGACGATGAGCAGCGCCGAGATGACGCCGGGCAGCGACAGCGGCAGCGTCACGCGCAGGAACGAGCGGATCGGGCCGTCGCCGAGGTCGGTGGCAGCCTCGATCAGCGTGCGGTCGACTTTTTCGAGCGACACGAAGATCGGCAGGATGGCGAAGGCCGCCCAGGCGTGGGTGAGCGTGATGACGACGGCCGATGTATTGTAGAGCAGCGCCGTCGACGGCTCATCGATGATGCCGAGCCCCCTCAGGCCGGAATTGAGCACGCCGTTGTAGCCGAGGATGACCTTCCACGACATGACGCGCAGCAGATAGCTGGTCCAGAACGGGATGGTGATGAGGAAGAGCCAGAGGCTCTTGTGACGCCCGCCATGGAAGGAGATGTAATAGGCGATCGGATAGGCGAGCACGACGGTGAACAGGCTGACCAGCAGCGACACCCAGAGCGAGCGCATGAGCAGGTCGCGATAGATCGGCTCGCTGAGCGCGGTGCGGTACTGCTCCAGCGTGAAGGTGCGGTCGACGGTGAGGTAATCCTGCGTCCAGAAGCTGTAGGCGATGACCACCGCGATCGGCGCGACGAGCAGGATCAGTGCATAGAGCAGCGTCGGACTGATGAGGGCGAGGCCCTGGGACTGTTCGGATTGCAGAAGGGGTTTTCTATGGCGGCGCTCCGGGCGCGAGCTTGCCGTTCCTTCCGCAACCGCCGTCATTGCAGCGGCCCTTTCTCAGGAATCATGAGGCATCGCGTAAAGGCGTAAGGCTGCGTCGTCCCGTCGAGCGACCGCCCTGATACCGGACACCGTCTACAAAGCGGCTCGGTCGCTTGCCCCGGCTCTTTCTGCGCGGACATGTCTGTCGCGTTTTCCCACCAGCTCTGCCGGCGGCGAGGTTCCCGTCCCGCTTGCCGGCTTTTCGTCATCATGAGCGCAGACCGCGATTGAAAGCAAGCGCTATTTCTGCGATATTGATTGAACGGACATTCAATATCATGTGAGGCAAGGCCGGATTTCCAAGCGTTTCGGCGCTAGATGCGGCAGCGGAGACAAAGATGGCGGCGATCAGGGATTTTCGCGGGGCGGCAGAGGACGACGCGGCGGCGGAAGCGGTGGAGCTGGCGAAAAGCCATCTGGTGCAGCCCTGGCCCTATGCAGGCTCGGTCGGCACCGAGGCGCGCACGCTGGTGACATCAGGCGACGGCATCTATTTGATCGACGGCGACGGCAAGAGACTGATCGACGGCCCGGCCGGCATGTGGTGCATCAATGTCGGCCACCGCCGCGAGGAGCTGGCGCGGGTGATGTACGACCAGGCGATGGAACTCTCCTACAACACGCCGTGGTACACGATGAACGCGCCTTCGGCCGAGTTGTCCAGGCGCATCGCCGAATACGCGCCCGGCGACCTCAACCACGTCTTCTACACGACCGGCGGCTCCTCGGCGGTGGAAACCGCGCTGCGCTTCATGCAGTTTTACAACAATGTGCGCGGGCGTCCCGAGAAGAAGCTCATTCTTTCCCGCGGCGGCGCCTATCACGGCTCGACCTATCTGTCGGCCTCGCTGAACGGCCGGCCGCGCGACCGGGACTGGATGGATGCTGCCGACGGGCTGATCGTGAAACTGTCGTCGCCCGATCCGTTCCGGCGGCCGAAAGGCATGAGCGTCGAAGAATTCGGCGATTTCCTGGTGGAGGAGTTCCGCCAGACGGTGAAGAAGATCGGCGCGGAAAAGATCGGCTGCTTCGTCGGCGAGCCGATCCAGGCGTCGGGCGGCGTCATCGTGCCGCCGAAGGATTATCTGAAGCGCATCCGCGAGATATGCCGCGAGAACGACATCCTCTACGTCTCGGACGAGGTGGTGACGGCGTTCGGGCGGCTGGGCCATGTCTTCGCCTCGGAAGAACTGTTCAACATCGAGCCGGACATGATCACCTTCGCCAAGGGCGTGACCTCAGGCTACTTCCCGCTCGGCGGCGTGGTGATCTCGGAGCGGCTGTTGAAGGACCTCAATCGCTCGAACCATCCGGACGCTTTGTTCGGCCACGGGCTGACCTATACCAGCCATCCGATCGGCTGCGCGGTGGCGCTTAAGAATCTCGACCTGCTGGAAGGCGGCATTCTCCAGCATGCGCGGGAAGTCGGGCCATATTTCCAGCAGCGGCTTAAGACATTGGAAGAACTGCCGCTGGTCGGCGAGGTCCGTGGCGAAGGGCTAATGGGCTGCGTCGAATGCGTCGCCGACCGCGAGAGCCGCGACCCGCTGCAGCTCGACAAGGACGTCGGCAAACGCATCGACCAGCATTGTCACGAGCTCGGCCTGCTGGTCCGGCCGCTGATCAACATGTGCGTGATGAGCCCGCCGCTGGTGATCACCAGGGAGCAGGTCGACGACCTCGTCGCCATCCTGCACGAAGGCATTTCGCGCACGATGGACGATCTCAGAAAGGAAGGCGTCTGGCGGGGCTGAAAGTTTCGCTGACCACTTGCACAGGCGAACGCTTCCTAGGACACTCCGCCGCGCTTGAATCGGGCGCGGACCGAGGGGTCTCTGGTGGGTGAAAGGTACGGACAGCGCCTAGGGAAATTCGTTGGGCTGGAAGAACCGCCAACGCTCATGGCGCGTGCTCTTCAGTATTCCGAATTCACCGCCACACGCCTGCGCTGGCAGCATACGCAGTCGGGAACCCCCACGCGTTTCGATCGCAATGACGGCTATCTGCTGTGCCTGCAGCGGGAGCTGCTGCCATCCAACCCATATTGGATCGAAGGCCGCGCCGCCACGTTGCCAACGGTGCAGCCTGGTCAGTTTCTGTTCCTCGACCTCAACGAGGAACATTCGTCGCTCATCTACGACGCGGTCGACTGCGTTTCTATGTACACGCCAAGATCGGCACTGGATCGATTTGGCGAAGAGCACGATCTTAGGCCCATTGGCGGCCTGCGCACGCCGCGCGGCGAAGCGCTCGACGACGGCATCATTCGACACCTCGCCGAAAGCCTGCTGCCCGCCTTCGGCGGGCCGGACGCTGCAAGCCAGCTTTTCATCGACCATGTGTCGCTGGCCCTGCTCGCGCACCTGACGAGCCACTATGCCGAACGGCCGGCCACACTGCTCAATGTCCGCGGACGGCTTGCCCCATGGCAGGAGCGGCGAGCAAAGGAAATGCTGCTGGCCAACATCGATGGACGAATAGGCCTCGACGAGCTTGCCCGTGCATGCAGCCTTTCGCGCGCACATTTTGCTCGCAGCTTCAAGACGACCACCGGGGCCTCGCCGATGCAGTGGCTACTCTCGCAACGGATCGAGCGCGCCAAAAATCTGCTTCTGAATTCCGCTCTGCCGATCGAACAGATCGCGCATCATTGCGGCTTCGCGGACCAGAGCCACTTCACCCGGGCTTTTGTCAGGGCGATTGGCGACGCGCCGGGGGCTTGGCGCCGCATGCGCCGGCTTTAGCTGTCAGTCTCATAAATTGAACGATCGAATCGTGCGCTGACGGTGCTGCTCGCGAGAATGTGAGCGGCTTTCATAAAGGCTTTCCGACACGACAGCACGCACGTCCAAAACACAGCACTGCGTGCGCTGGCTTCGCGCGGATGAACCGCTAGCGTCCGCGACGGGTCGATTTGATCCCGGACTGGGCATCACGACGCTTACCCAAAGGGACCTCCCCGACAATGCAAATCACATCCCAACAAGCCGAGGCCGCCATAACA
>JAEYXI010000575.1 GCA_023428515.1 Pseudomonadota bacterium
TCATCGCCCTGTGTCATGGCGCGGCCGCTGGCGGCAAATGGAAAGCTGCCGACGACAATATCGTTGCCGAGGTCACGCGCAGATTTCGGCGACAGCCCGACCGACACGATCTCCGGGTCGGTGAAGCAGATCGCCGGAATGGAGACCGGGTCGAAGACGCGGCGCCGGCCGGCGATGATCTCGGCCACCATCTCGCCTTGCGCCATTGCGCGATGGGCGAGCATCGGCTCGCCGGTCACGTCGCCGATCGCCCAGACATTGCGCATGGAGGTGGCGCAGCGGGCATCGACCTTGATGAAGGCCCTGTCGCGCGCAAGATGCAGGCGCTCAAGACCAAAACCATCCACGCAAGGTTTGCGGCCGACGGCTACGAGAATCTTCTCGGCCGCGATCAGCCGGTTCCCGTCCTGCGCCGTGGCAACGACCAGCGCATTGCCGTCCGAAGACACGCCCTGCGCAACGGCTGCGATGATCATTTCGATGCCGAGCTCCCGTAGCCGGCGCGCCACCGGCTTCGTCAGTTCCGCATCCCATCCGGGCAGGATCTTGTCCGCCGCTTCGACGATGGTCACCTTCGACCCAAGCTTGGCGAAGGCCATGCCGAGCTCGAGCCCGATATAGCCTGCCCCAACCACCGCCAGGCTTTCCGGGACGCTGGCTAGGGCCAATGCATCGGTTGAGGACAGGATGTTGCCGCCAAATGACAGTGACGGAACCTCGACCGGCGTTGATCCGGTGGCAACGACCAGATGTTCGGCATGTATGCGCCTTGGCCCCTCGGCGGACTGGACGATGCAGGTCTTTCCGTCCTGAATTTCCGCCCACCCCTCGATCACGGTCACCTTCTGCTTGCGCAGAAGGCCGCCTACCCCGGCATTCAGCCTGTCGACGATGCCGTCCTTCCAAGCCGAGGTTTTCGCGAAGTCCAGCGACGCGCCCTGCAGGCGAAGGCCGAAAGGCGTCTCCGGGGTTTTCGCGTGATGATACGCCTCGGCGACATGGATGAGCGCCTTCGAGGGAATGCAGCCGACGTTGAGGCAGGTGCCGCCCAGCCTCGCTCCCTCTACCAGCACCGTCGGCACGCCGAGCTGGCCGGCGCGGATTGCAGCGACGTAGCCGCCCGGCCCGCCCCCGATGACAAGCAAGGTTGTGGACAATTCCTGCATCTCAGCCTCCGATGAACATGGTGGCCGGGATTTCCAGCAGGCCCTTTACGCGCTGGATGAACAGCGCTGCGTCCTGGCCATCGATCACGCGATGATCAAAGGACGAGGAAAGGTTCATCATCTTGCGCGGCACGAACTGGCCGTCCTGCCAGACCGGACGGACGGCAATGCGGTTCACGCCCACGATCGCGACTTCGGGCCTGTTGATGACAGGGGTCGTGGCGATGCCGCCCAGATTACCTAGGCTGGTGACCGTTATCGTCGAACCGGAGAGTTCCTCGCGGGTGGCCGAGCCTTCCCTGGCCGCATCGGCCAGGCGCGCGATCTCGCCGGCGCAAGTCCAGAGGCTCTTCTCTTCCGCATGACGCAGCACCGGCACCATCAGGCCGGAAGCGGTCTGGGTCGCGATGCCGACATGCACGGCCGAATGACGCACGACGACCTGCCGGTCGTCTTCATAGAGGGCGTTCATCTGTGGGAACTCTTCGACCGCGACGACCAGCGCGCGCACGATGAAGGGAAGCATGGTGAGCTTGGGGCGGCTGCCCGCATGACGGGCGTTCAAGTCAGCGCGCAGCGCTTCCAGCGCGGTGACGTCGATCTCCTCGATGTAGGAGAAATGCGCAATGTTCCGGGTCGCTTCCGCCATCCGCTCGGCGATCCGCCGGCGCAGCCCGACTATCCTGATCTCTTCGGTTCCTTCGCGCCGTTGCGGCCGCGGCAGCGTCTCCTTGGGCTCTGCCTGGAAACCGTCGAGGTCGGCATGCGTGATGCGTCCGGCCGGCCCGCTGCCGCGCACCAGCCGGAGGTCGATCCCGAGGTCGAGCGCCCGGCGCCGCACAGCTGGTGAGGCAAGAGCTTTCGCGTGAAGGTCGCTTGCATCGGTAGCCAGCCGTTTCGCCGTCGCGGTAACAGTCGGCGCATCTGGAGCCTGGAGCGGCGGCGCCGCTGTTGTTTCGTCGGCGGTCTGTGAGATGCCTGGCGATGGTGACCGGGTCGGAGTTTCCTCCCCGTCAGACGATTCGCTTGGTGATTGCTGAACGGCTGCGCTGGCGTCCGCCCTGCCCGCCGTGCCGATTACCTCGATCGTGACCAGCTTGGAGCCGACCGCGAGGATCGTGCCGATCTCGCCGCCACGCTCGACGATCTTCCCGGAAACCGGCGAGGGAATCTCGACGGTGGCCTTGTCGGTCATGACGGCGGCGAGCGTCTGGTCCTCGGCGACGACGTCGCCTTCCGCCACCTGCCATTCCACGATCTCGGCCTCGGCAACGCCTTCGCCAACATCCGGCAGCTTTACGGTGCGAAGCGTCATAGCAGCGGATCCATCGCTTGCAGCAGGGCCTGGCCGACACGCTGGGGACTCGGGAAATAGTCCCACTCCTGCGCGTGAGGGTACGGCGTGTCCCACCCCGTTACGCGCCGCACCGGCGTTTCCAGGTGATAGAAACAGCGCTCCTGAACCTCGGCGGCAAGCTCGGCGCCAAAGCCCGAGGTCCGGGTCGCTTCATGGACCACCACGCAGCGCCCGGTCTTTTCCACCGAGGCGACGATCGTTTCTATGTCGAGTGGAACCAGCGTGCGCAGATCGATGATCTCCGCATCGACGCCGGTCTCGCCCACCGCGGCTTCGGCGACATGCACCATGGTTCCATAGGCGAGCACGGTCACGGCGCTGCCGGCACGGCGAATGGCGGCCTTGCCTATCGGCACCGTGTAGTAGCCGTCCGGCACCTCGCCGAGATCGTGCTTCGACCACGGCACGACCGGGCGCTCGGGATGACCGTCGAACGGTCCGTTGTAGAGACGCTTCGGCTCCAGGAAGATGACGGGGTCGTCGTCTTCTATGGCCGCGATCAAGAGGCCCTTAGCATCGTTGGGGTTTGAGGGAACGATCGTTTTCAGGCCGCAGACGTGGGTGAACAGCGCTTCCGGGCTCTGGCTGTGCGTCTGCGCTCCGAAGATGCCGCCGCCGCACGGCATGCGCACAACCAGCGGAGCGGTGAAATCGCCAGCCGACCTGAACCGGAGCCTCGCCGCCTCCGACACGATCTGGTCGTAGGCCGGGTACATGTAGTCGGCGAACTGGATTTCGCTGACAGGCCGCAGTCCGTAGGCGGCCATGCCCACCGCAATACCCACGATGCCGGTCTCGGAGATCGGCATGTCGAAGCAGCGGGTTTCGCCGAACCGCTTCTGCAGTCCTTCGGTGCAGCGGAAGACGCCGCCGAAGAAGCCGACGTCCTGCCCGAACACCACGACACGGTCGTCCCGCTCCATCATGACGGCCATGGCGTCGCGGATCGCTTCAATCATCGTCCGGCGTGTCATGGTCAGTAACCCAGTTGCTGGCGCTGTTCGACGAGGTGCCGCGGCATGTCCTTGTAGACATCGTCGAACATCGTCGCCGGGCTGACCTTCGGCCCCTCATGCAGGGTGCCGTAGCTGCGCGCTTCCCGAGCGGCCGCGGTGACCTCCTCCTCGATTTCCGCGGTCATCTGCAAATGACGCTCCTCGCTCCATTCGCCGCGCGAGATCAGATGCGTCTTCAGCCGGTCGATGGGATCTCCGAGCGGCCATGCCGCGGGATCGTCCTTTGGCCGGTACTTGGAGGGATCATCGGACGTCGAATGCGGCGCCACCCGATAGGTCAACCATTCTATCAGCGAGGGCCCGAGCCCGGCGCGGGCGCGACTGACGGCCCAGTCGGCGGCCGAGCAGACGGCGAGGTAGTCGTTGCCGTCCACCCGCAGCGAGGGGATGCCGTAACCGTGGGCGCGCGCCGCAAAGGTCGCATATTCGCCGCCGGCCACGGTCTGCGGCGTCGATATGGCCCATTGATTGTTGACGATGTTGAGCACGACCGGCGGGCGATAGACCGCGGCGAATACCAGGGCGGCGTGGAAATCGCTTTCGGCCGTTGCCCCGTCGCCGATCCACGCCGCGGCGACCCGCTCGTCGCCGCGGATGGCCGAAGCCATTGCCCAACCCACGGCCTGGACATACTGCGTGCCGAGATTGCCCGAGATCGAGAAGAAGCCGGCCTCCGGTGCGGAGTAGAAAACCGGTAGCTGCCGGCCTTTCATGCGATCCTTCTCGTTCGAAAGCACCTGGCACATCATGTCGACCAGCGGCCAGTCCTGCGCGATCAGCAGGCCCTGCTGGCGATAGGTCGGGAAATTCATGTCGCCCTTCCGGAGCGACGCCTGGAAGGCGCAGGCGATCGCTTCCTCGCCGGTGCATTGCATGTAGAAGGACGTCTGGCCCTGGCGCTGCATGCGCATCATGCGGTTGTCGTAGGCGCGCGTCTTCTGCATGGCCTTGAGCCCCCGCCGAAGCGCGTCGGCATCTAGGCCGGGATCCCAGGGACCCTTCGCGTTGCCGTCAGGGTCGAGGACGCGGATCAGTGCGTAGGCAAAGTCTCTTGTCTCGGCAGCAGTAACATCGCCGGCGAGGCGGCCGACCGCGCCCGCGGGCGAGAGCATGAGACGGCTATGGTCGCTCTCATGGTCAGCACTGGCTGGCGGCGGAATGTGCAGGGTGGCGGACATTGCGGTGCAACCTCGTGTTTTCCTCGGATGGCTCGGCGACATCGACGGAAACGACGGTCCCGTGTCGGGCCAATCTCGAACTGATCTGGGCTGAATCCGTTCCATAGGGCGCAACAAGCGCCATCTGGATCGACGTCTCGCGCTCCGTATGGACATCCAGCTGGAAGCGGCGAATGCAGAAGCCGAAACGCTGGACATCGTTCAGCAGGCGCGTGGCGCCGTCGAACGCATCAGCAACGACAATTTTAACATCCAAAGCCTGCGCGCTGCGCGGAGAATCGTTTGACACGTGTTGCATTTCCCTTGGGCCGCGATCCTATTCCGCCCTTCAGGGGATTATGTTCTTTTCATCGGTGTGTTTTGGCATATATGAAGACGAATGCTCTTCGAATCTGGTGAATGACAGACATGTCTTCTGCGTCCGTCCGACCTGGCAAAAAAGGCGATCTGGACTCGACCGACCGCAAGATCCTTTCGATCCTGCAGTCGCAAGGCCGCCTCACGATCAACGATCTGGCGGAACAGGTCGGACTGTCGGCCTCGCCTTGTTGGACGCGCGTCAAGAGGCTGGAAGCGAACGGGACGATCGAAGGCTACGCCGCGATCATCGACCAGAAGGCGCTGGGCCTGCGCGACGTCGTCTTTGTCGAGATCACGCTCGAAAAGCATGACGAGAAGGTGCTTGAGCGCTTCGGGCAGGCGTTAGCCCGCATGCCGCAGGTGTTGGAGGCGCATCTTGTGACCGGCGACTACGATTATTTCATCAAGGTGGCGGTCGCCGATACCGCCGACTACGAGCGCTTCCTGCGTGAGCAGCTCTATCGGATCGAGGGCATCCGGCATTCCCGCTCGACCTTCTCGCTAAGATCCCTCAAACGGGCCGTTTCAGTCGACCCCCTGGCGATCAGCTGATCGTTTTCGCGGTTATTGAAGCGTGCTGGAACGTGTTTCGTTCGGCAAAGAGCTGTAGCCGGAGACTCCCGCCAGACTAGCTC
>JAEYXI010000638.1 GCA_023428515.1 Pseudomonadota bacterium
GTGCTTGGAACAGTTTTAAAAGTCGGGTATGATAAAATTTTAAAACAAATTATAGAAAATAAAATATTTATTGGTCATAGCATTCATAGGGGTGGTATAAAATTTTTAGTTCCAGATGATTATGAAATTTATAGAAAAACTTTTGAAATAAAAGATAATAAAAAATATATTTGGATAGGTGGAATTAGATGGTTTACCACCTTAAACCACAATAAATTTCCAAATTTAGAATTAAAATATGATTTTGACCCAAATTTACACAAAAGATTAGATAATTATAATATAATAAATGTAGATAAAACAAAATACATTCCAAAAAATTACGATGGATTAATATGTGTTCCAATTTCATTCATTGATAAATACAATCCAAATCAATTTAAAATTTTAGGAGAATTGCATAAAATGAATTTATCAGAATATTTAATTGGACCCGATACTAAAAAAACGTTAGATGGTAAAAATTTATTTTTAAGATTAGTAATTAAAAAAATAAATTAAAATGAAATTAAAAAAAATAAAATTTAAAAATTTAGGTTCTTATGGAAATAATGAAAATTATATTGAATTTAATTTAAACAATGGTGAATTAAATTTAATTTCAGGGCAAAATGGAGCGGGAAAATCTACAATAGTTGATGCGATTAAATATGCAATATATGGCAAACTTGCAAATAAAAATATAAAAGATTTTGAAAATAGATTTAATAAAGGAGGATATGTAGAACTTGAATTTATAATAAATGATGTTGAATATAAAATAGAACGTGGAACAAATAATATTTTTAATTTATATAAAAATGGAGAGCAAATAAATCAATTTTCAAAATTAGAACTTCAAAAGTATTTTGAAGAAAATATTCTTAAAATAGATTACAAAGTATTTTCAAATTCTTTTTGTATTTCTTTACTGGATTTTAAATCTATTTTATCTTTATCATCAAAAGATAAAAAAGATATTTTAGATAAAATCTTTCAAATAGATATTTTAAATAAACTCTCAAATGAATTTAAAAATGTTTTTAAAAATATAGAAAAAGAAATACAAATTATAGAAGTAGAAACAAATTCAATAAAAGAAAATTTAGAAAAATTAAAAAATATAACAAATGAAAATTCAGAAGAATTAGAAAACTATAAAAATGAACTTTCAAAAATAGAATTAGAACTAACTGAATTAAATAATAAAAAATTAAAACTAAAAGAAAAACAAGAGGGTGTTCAAAATAAATTAAATGAATACCAAATAAAAATTACAAAATTAAATTATGCTCTAAATGAAATTTTAAAGAAAAAAGAATTTTACGATTTGGGTAAATGCCCAACGTGTGGGACAGAATTAACATCAGAACTTCATTTAAATACAAAAAAAGAATTTGAAGAAAAAATAGAAAAATTAAAATCTGCACAAACTACAATAAATGAAAATATAAAAACGCACAATGAATTAATTAAAAAATTAAAAATTGCAAATGAATCTACAACAAATAAAATAATTGAATTAAATAAAAAAATACAAGAACTTAATAATAAATTAATCCAATCTAATATTTCACAAAATGTTTTAAATATAATAAATGAATACCAAACTAAATTAGAAACTAAAATAAAAGAACTTGAAACCAAAAAAATTGATTATGAAATTTATAAAGAACTTACAGAAATCTTTTCAGAAGACGGAGTTAAATTATATATAAAGAAAAATATACTTTTAGTTTTAAATCGTGAAATTGAAATTATTTTACAAATATTTAATTTAAATTATTATTCTTTGATTATTGATGAATATTTTGATAGCAAAATTTATTTTCATAATGTAGAAATTTCACCAGAATCTTTAAGTGCGGGAGAAAGAAAACGATTGGAATTTATTTTGATTGTGAGTTTATTAAAGTTTATTCAAATGAATTTATTAAATATCAATGTATTATTTTTAGATGAAATTTTTGCATCAATTGATAATTATGGAATAGAGGATATAATAAAAATTTTAAAATACTTAAAAACAAAATTAAATTTAAACATATTTTTAATTCATCATAGTATTGTGTTTGAATCAGAATTTGATAAAATTTATTTAATTAAAAAAGAAAATAATTTTTCAAAAATAGAATTATTAAAACTATGAAACAAATAAATTTTAAATTACATAAACACAAATATTATCCTAAAAATAGGACAGAACTAAAAAAATTAATTACAAGATTATTAAATAAATATGGAGAAGAAGCGGATTTAAATGTTATAAATGTTTCAAATATAGATGTTTTTAATAGATTATTTGGAGCAAATTATATTTTTAATGGAGATGTTTCTGAATGGGATGTATCCAATGGGTATAATTTTGATAGTATGTTTGAATATTGTTATGACTTTGATTCTAATTTAGCAAATTGGGATACATCAAATGCAATATACATTTCACATTTATTTTATTTTTGTAAAAAATTCAATGCTAATTTAAGTAACTGGAATGTTTCTAATGTTAAATTTTGCACAAGAACATTTAGTAATTGCAGTTCATTTAATGCAGATTTATCAAAATGGAAATTTCACCCAGAATGCAACCCGGTTAGATTTGCGGACAATTCTTTATTAGAAAAATATCCAGAACGTCTACCAAAAGGAGTTTCAGTGTAATACAATAAATTAAATAAAATGAAACCTAATTTAGAAAGAAATTATAACTTAAAACAAAATACATCAATTAAAAATCTTGATGATTTAATTTATTATTTAAATGAAAATTTTATTCCTCAAATTGAAATATTTGTTTACAAAAGTTTTAAAATTGATGTAAAATTTGGTAATCCAATAATACAAATAAATCAAATGGG
>JAEYXI010000650.1 GCA_023428515.1 Pseudomonadota bacterium
CGTCGGGAGCTTGTGCGAAGCGGCGAGTTCGACCAGCGCGCGATGGCTGTTGACGGTGGTCGCGATGTCGACGAAGTCGAGCTTTTCCTCCGTCATCATCTCCTTGGCATCGGCGTAGCGCTTCTCGATGCCGAATTCGTCGCCGACAGCCTTCAGCCGCTCGGGATCGCGGTCGCAGATCGCCACGATCTCGGCGCCCTCCGCATCGCGCCAGCCATGCATGTGGTTGACCGCGAAGAAGCCGCAGCCGATCAGACCTCCGCGCAACGTCGCCATCAGCCCGCCTTCGCCATTTGCATGAGGGCGACTCGCTGCTGCAGCCTGCGCTGCGCCTGGTCGATGACGACGGCGACGATGATCACCAGCCCCTTGATGACCATCTGCCAGAACGAGCTGACGCCCATCATGACCAGCCCGTCCGAGAGGATGCCGATGACGAAGGCGCCGACAATCGTGCCGCCGATGGTGCCGCGTCCGCCCGACATGGACGTGCCGCCAAGCACGGCCGCGGCGATGGCGTTCAGCTCGAAGCTCTCGCCGGTTGCCGGATGCGAAGCCATCAGCTCGGATGAGATGATCAGCCCGACGATCGCCGCGCAGAAACCGGAGAACATGTAGACGAACATTTTCACCATGTTCACCCGCACGCCGGAGATGCGCGCCGCGCGCTCATTGCCGCCGACCGCGAAGATGTGGCGCCCAAGCGGCGTGTAGCGGGCGATGTAGGCGGCGATGAGTGCGACCACGATCAACAGCCATACCGAGACCGGCAGACCGAGGATGCGGCCCGCGCCAAGATAGCCGAAGCCGGTGTTGCCGAGTTCGGGATTGCCGACGAGATTGGGGAAGGTGCGGCCATCAGACGACAGCAGCGCCACGCCACGCGCGACATAGAGCGTGCCAAGGGTGGCGATGAATGGCGCGACGTTCAGCTTTGTTATCAGCCACCCGTTTATCGCGCCGATGAAGACGCCGACGCCGAGCGTGAGCAGGATGATCTCGGGCACGTTGAAATAGACGGTGTAACCGATCTGCAGGTCGATGCCGTTGAGCACCAGGTAGCCTGCGACCATGGCGCAGAGACCGACGATCGAACCGACCGAGAGGTCGATGCCGCCGGTGATGATAACGAAGGTCATGCCCATCGCAAGGAACGCGTTGAGCGCGACGTGCTTGGACATCAGGATCAGGTTCGCCGTCGACAGGAAGGTCGGCACCGTCAGCGAGAAGAAAACGACGACCAGGATGAGCGCAATGAAGGTGCGCGCCTTCATCAGGGTCAATACGAGCGAGCCTCCGCCTGCGGATGCCGCCGGAGCCGTAGTGGCGTCAGCCATGTGCGTTTTCCCTTGAAGTTGCGGGGCCATGTCCCTTGGCCGACGCCGCGACCACCTTTTCCTCGGTCGCTTCCTCGCGATCGAACATGCCGGTCAGCTTGCCATTGCTCATCACCGCGATGCGGTCGGACAGGGCCATCACCTCGTCGAGGTCCGAGGTGGCGAAGATGATGCCCAGACCGTCGCGCGACAGCTTGCGCATGGTACGGAAGACATCCGCCTTGGCGCCGACGTCGATGCCGCGGCTCGGCTCGTCCATGAGCAATACCTTGGGGTTGGTGAGCAGCGCCTTGCCGATCACCACCTTCTGCTGGTTGCCGCCCGACAGCGAGGTCACCTCGTTGTCCGGATTGGAGACCTTGATGGCGAGTTCCTTGACCATCGACGCCACGGCATTCTTCTCGTCGCGTCCGCGGATGTGGAAGACGCTGGCGAACTTCTGCAGGCTAGCGAGCGTCAGGTTTGCAGCGACAGACAGGATGGGAACAAGGCCCTCGCGTTGACGATCCTCGGGGATAAGCGCAAGGCCGCGGCGGATGCGGCGCGTCGTGTCGCGCTCCTTCACTTCCTTGCCTTCAATGAAGATCTTGCCCTTTGCCTGGCCGTGCCTGCCCATTACGCAGTCGAACAACTCACTGCGGCCGGCACCCATCAGGCCATAGATGCCGAGGATCTCGCCCTTGCGCAGCGACAGCGACACATGATCGACGGCGAGACCGCCGGTGTCGCGCGGCAGGCTGATGTCCTCAATGCGCAGCACCTCTTCGCCAGGCTTGTGGTCGTCCGGCTTGGCGAAATCCTTCGCATCAGAGCCGATCATCTGGCGCACGATCCATTGCGTGTCGACGTTCTTCACCTCCTCTTGGCCGGTGATGTGGCCGTCGCGGAGAACGGTGATGTAGTCGCCGATGCGGATCAGCTCTTCGAGCCGATGCGAGATGTAGACGATCGCCACGCCGCGTTTCTTGAGGTCGGCAATGACCTTGAAAAGCACCTCGACCTCAGCGGCTGACAGCGCTGAGGTCGGCTCGTCCATGATGAGGATGCGGGCATCGAGCGAGACCGCCTTTGCGATCTCGACCAGTTGCTGCTGGCCGATGCGCAAATCGTCGACCATCATGTCCGGACGGATGCCGGACTGGAGACGGTCGAGGAATTCACCGGCCCGCCGCTCCTGCTCCTTGTGGTCGATGTGATAGACGCGGTTGGTCAGCTCACGCGTCGCGAAGATGTTTTCCGCGACTGTCAGGTTGCCGAAGAGATTCAGCTCCTGGAACACCATGCCGATACCACGGTCCACCGCATCGCCGGATGTGGCGAAAGATACCTCTTCCCCTTCCAGCAGGATGCGGCCATGCGTCGGCTTCTCGACGCCGGCGATGATCTTCATCAGCGTCGACTTGCCCGCGCCGTTCTCGCCGACCAGCACGTTGACCGCCCCGCGCCTGACCTCGAAGTTGGCGCGTTTCACTGCGACCGTCCCGAAATAGACCTTCGAGACGTCCTCCAGCTTGAGGATCACGTCATGGGAGGCGTCCGTCATGGGGCCGGCCCGAATTCAGCCTGGGCGGGGGTCATCAGCGGCAGGTCCGAGCCCGAGCCTAGCACATAAGCGCCGAGCAGCTTGGCAGTCCTGCCGTCGAGTTGTTCGCGCGGCAGTTTCGAAAGCACCGTTGCGTTTGCGTAGGTGTTGAACGATTTGCCGAACTGGGCGAAGTCGATCTGGTTCTTGAACGAATTGAAATCGACGAAGTCGAGCGCATCCCTGAGCGCCGTGCCACGCATGGCCGGTCCTATCTGCGCACGCAGGTCCGCCTTGCCGTCGCCATCCACGTCGATGTCGACGGTCGCCGCACGCGACTGCGTATTCGAGGCGACGATCTTGCCTTCGGCCCGCGCGACAAAGGTCCAAGGCGAATTGGCCTGCTTCCGGGGATTGCCGTATTTCTCGCCGGCAGCCTTGGCGTCGCTTGCCGCAAGCTGGCTGACTTCCTGGAAAGTGCCGGCCTTGCCTTCGAGATAGGGCAGCACTTTGGACGTCCACATCTCCTCGACCATCCGGTCGGGATTGAACGCCTCGGCTGCGGCCGCTGCGGCTTTCTCCTCCTCCGTCAGGGTCGGCAGGATCTTGCAGCCGGCAAGACCCATTAGCGCGACGAGCGCCATCACGGACAGAGGGGCAGTTTTCGGCACAGGCATGGGTACTCGCATGGAACCAGTATGGCACGGCAGGCC
>JAEYXI010000660.1 GCA_023428515.1 Pseudomonadota bacterium
TGTCGGGAGCGGGGCTCCTCGCCGTGGCGTTCGCCGGCGCCCTGTCCTCGGTGCGGCTGACGCCGATGGTGGTGGCGCTGGTCCCCGAGCTGCGCGGGTCAAGGACGCGGAAGCTCACGCTCTATCTGCTCGCGCATTTCATCGCCGTCACCTCCTGGGTGATCGCGATGGAGACGGTGCGCAACGTGCCGCGCGACCTCAGGACAAGCTATTATTTCGGGCTCGGGTCGATCCTTGTCCTCGTCAACATGGTCGTCGTGGCGACCGTCTATGTGGTTGCGGGCGCGCTTCCGCCTGTCGTCGCCGCTGGGCTGTTCCTGCTGACGCCGATGTACTTTTTGACGTCGCTCTGGGGTTCGGCCCGTGAACGCGCAACCCATATCGCTATGGTCCTGGGCCTCGTGCTTGGACCGCTCATTCATCTGGTCGTCCCGGCTTTCGACCTGCTGGGCGCCGGCCTGATCGGCGGCGGGCTCGCCTATGCCGTGCACCTGATCAAGGGCCGCGCCGCATGACGCTCGGCTCGATCGACGCCTGGTGGTGGCCCTACCTCTTCATCCTGCTTGGCGGATGGGCGGTGACCTATCCATGGCGGGCGCTCGGCGTCTATCTTGGCGGGCGCATCCGCGAGGATGCCGAAATCCTCGTGCTGGTGCGCGCCATCGCCACAGCGCTGGTCGCTGCCGTCATCGGCAACCTCATCTGCTTTCCAGCTGGACCCGCGGCCGAGACGACGCTCACGCTTCGTCTGCTTTCGGCCGCTGTCGGCTTCGCAGCCTACTTCTTCGTCGGCCGGAAGGTGTTGCTCGGCATCGTCGTTGCCGAGGCGATCTTCGGGACCGGCTTCTACCTCGGCTACTAGCCGAGCGCCGTGCGGATCTTCTCGGCATTGGCGGCCAGGATTTCCGGCTTCTCCATCTGTCCGGTATGGGGCTTCAGCGCCACGCCCTCGAAACGGGGGATGACGTGGAAATGCAGGTGGAACACGACCTGGCCGCCGGCCGGCTCGTTGAACTGCTGCACGGTCACCCCGTCGGCAGAAAAGGCCTTCACCGCCGCGCGGGAAACTTTCTGCACGGAGGCGATGAGAGACGCGAGGCTTTTCGGATCCGCGTCGAGAATGTTGCGCGACGGCTGCTTCGGGATCACCAGGCAATGACCGTCGCCGCGCGGCATGATGTCCATGAAGGCGAAAGTGTCGGCATCCTCGTAGATTTTGTGCGACGGCAGCTCGCCGCGCAGGATTTTTGCGAAGATGTTGGTGTCGTCGTAGCTCATCATCGGCCTCTCAGCATTGCGGGTGCCATAATGGTTCGGCGAATCGTCTGGTCAATGGGGCAGGGCGCACATGCTTCTCAACTACGTCTATCTCATAGTGGCGGTCATGTTCGAGGTCGTCGCCACCACGGCGCTGAAGCAGACCGAGGGTTTTACGCGGTTGCTGCCGTCGCTTGTGTCGATCGGCGGCTATGCGCTCGCCTTCTACTTCCTGTCGCTGCCGCTCAGAACCATGCCGGTCGGCGTCGTCTACGCCATCTGGTGCGGGGCGGGCATCATCTTCATCACCGCGATCGGCTGGGTCTGGTTTCGCGAGGCGCTGGATCTGCCGGCATTGGCCGGCATGGGGCTTATCATGGCCGGCGTGATCGTCATCAATCTCTGGTCGAAGACGATCGTTCACTGACCTGCAATTCGGGTTGCTGGAGCTCGCCCCGGCGAAAAGGGCCGTGCTCCTCGAGATATTCGCCCATGCGCTCGACCTCGCGGCGTTCCCGCTTCAGATAGTCGGCAACCGCCTGCCGAAGGCCGGGGTGGGCGATGAAATGCGCGGAATGCGTCGTCACCGGCCGGTAGCCGCGCGCCAGCTTGTGCTCGCCCTGCGCGCCGGCCTCCACCACCTTCAGCTTCTTCTCGATCGCGAAGTCGATCGCTTGATGGTAGCAGACCTCGAAATGTAAATAGGGGTGGTCCTCGATGCAGCCCCAATTGCGGCCAAAGAGCGTGTCCGACCCGATGAAATTGATCGCGCCGGCGATGTAGCGGCCGTCGCGCTTGGCCATCACCAGCAGCACGTCGTCAGCCATGCGCTCGCCGACCAGCGAGAAGAATTTGCGGTTGAGATAGGGCCGGCCCCATTTGCGTCCGCCGGTGTCCATGTAGAAGGCGAAGAAGTCGTCCCACACGGCTTCGGTCAGGTCGCTGCCGGTCAGCCAGTCGATCGTGATGCCCTGGGAAAGTGCCTCGCGTCGCTCCTTCTTCAGCGCCTTGCGCTTGCGCGAGGCGAGCGTGGCGAGGAAGTCGTCATAGGTCGAATAACCCTCGTTGAAGAAATGGAACTGCTGATCGGTGCGAGCGAGGAAGCCGGCGCTTTCAAGCGCCGCCATGTCGGCGTCTTGGGCGAAGGTGACATGTGCCGACGATACGCCGACAGTTTCCGCGACCTGCTTCAGGCCTTGCGCGAGCGCGGCCTTTACCGCCCCGGCATCCGCATTACGATTGACCAGAAGGCGAGGGCCGGTCGCCGGGGTGAACGGCACTGATGCCTGGAGCTTCGGGTAATAGCTGCCCCCGGCCCGCTCGAAGGCGTCAGCCCAGCCATGGTCGAAGACATATTCACCCTGGCTGTGAGACTTGGCGAAGCACGGGACGACGCCGAGAAAAGCACCATCGGCATCCTCCAACCTCAGGTGATGCCCTTGCCAGCCGGTCTTGCGTGCAACGCAGCCGGATTCCTCAAGAATTTGAAGAAAATCGAACGAAATAAAAGGGTTGTACGGCGTCTTGCAATCGTCGCGCGAGGCGCCTGAGAGCTGCTGCCATTCGGCTTTCGTGAAGGTACCGATATCCGGCACGACGCGTATCGACAGCCCACCGCCCTGGGCAGACCCGTTCACGCTTTCCCGTTCGCTCGCCATTGCACGCTTAATTTATGTTGCCCTGCAGCATAAGCAAGCGGCAGACCGTCAGCTTCCCAAGCTGACCGCGTCTATGCCTTCAGCTTGTCCGGATCGAACCCCTCGAAAGTCATCTGGTCGGCATATCTGAAGGTGAGGTCGACCGCCGGCTTATCGCGGATCGTCCAGGTGACGACAGGCATCTTAAGACTGTCGCGGACGAAGCTGACGAAGGGGTTAGGCAGGTCGCCCGCCGCATAGGAGGTGAAGTCGAGGCCGTGCGCCAGCATGGAGAAATGCGCCTCGATCAGCTGGTTCTCGCGGCCGTAGGCGGTGAGGCCGGCTGGGATGTCGGGCATGTATTTCTTGAAATCGCGGATCAGCCAGTGGTCGAAGGACATGATCGCGACCTTGCCCTTGTAGTCCTTCAGTGCCGCGCCGACCGCCTCGACCAGCCCATCGTCGTGGCCGGCAAACCCCTTGAGCTCGATCACCAGCGGGACCTTGCCGCGCACGAGGTCGAGCAGTTCGCTCAAGCGCGGAACATGGTCCTTCGTGCCGCCGACCTTGAGCGTCTGCAATTCTCTTGCCGTGCGCTGCCAGACAAAGCCGTCCGCGCCGGTCAGCCGCGTCAGGTCGCCGTCGTGGATGACCATAGGCACGCGATCGGAGGAGAGATGCACGTCGCATTCGATGGCGAAATTCTTGTCCGCCGCGCGCCGGAAGGCCGAGAGCGTATTCTCCCAGACCTTGTTGTTCATGTCGTGCAGGCCGCGATGCGCGATCGGCCGTTTGGTGAGCCAGGCAATCTTCTTCATGGAAGCTCAGGCGATCTCGATGATGGCTTCGACCTCGACGGCGGCGTTGAGCGGCAGTGCGGCCGTGCCGACCGCGGAGCGTGCATGCTTGCCGCGCTCGCCGAGTGCGGCGGCCAGAAAGTCGGATGCGCCGTTGGCGACGAGGTGCTGTTCGATGAAATCCGGTGTCGAAGCGACGAAAACGGTGATTTTCACCACGCGGGCAATCTCCTCGAGGTCGCCGAGCGCCGCCTTGGCCTGGGCCAGCACGTTGATCGCGCAGAGCTTTGCCGCCTCCGCCCCGGCCGCCGTGTCGAGGTCGCGGCCAAGCAGGCCGGTCGCCTGCAGCTTACCGTCCTTCAGCGGAAGCTGGCCGGCCGTGAAGAGGATATTGCCGCTCCTGGCATAGGGCACGTAGTTCGCCGCGGGCGCCGCCGCGGCGGGCAAGGTCACGCCCAGATCACTTAGCCGCTTTTCGATTGTCTCACCCATCGTCTTTCCCTATCTCTGTGCTAGACCTGATTGGCGGCGAAACTGCTATTTTTGCCTCGCTTCCGCCACGACTTTTTTTAAGGTGGGGCAACTTGACAGCGGCTGACGCCGCGCTGGCTGGAGTTCTTCATGCGCGTATTGCGCCTAGCATGCCTCACCGCCGTCTTTTCGCCGGTCCTTGCCTCCAGTGCCGGCATTGCCGCCCCGATGCCGCTGGTTCAGCATCGCGCCGTGTACGACCTCAATCTTTCCGACGCGTCGGGCAATTCGGGCATCACCGGCATATCGGGACGCATGGTCTACGAGATCAGGGGCTCGGCCTGCGAGGGCTATACGGTGCGCTTCCGCTACGTCACGCAATCGCAGACGCGCGAAGCCTCGCAGATCACCGACCAGCAGACGACGACCTTCGAGGATGCGGACGGCAAGTCGTTCAGCTTCGCCACCAAATCCTACACCGACCAGAATCTCGACAAGGAGTTGCGCGGCAACGCCACGCGCGAACCCGAGGGAGTGAAGATCGAGATCGACAAGCCGGAGCCGAAAAGCTTCGAACTGCAGCCGACACAGTTCCCGACCCAGCATCTCGTCGACCTGATCCACCGCGCCAAGGAAGGCGAGACCTTCTACGAGACCAGCATCTATGACGGCTCCGAGGATGCCGACAAGGCGATGACCACCACCGTCATCGTCGGCAAACAGGGGACCACCACCAACAACGATCCGGAGCGCAAGGCGCTCGACAAGCTAGGCGCCGAAAAATTCTGGCCGGTCGACATCGCCTATTTCGACGAGACGTCGGAAGAGGGCGGCGAGGACACGCCGGAATACCGCATCAGCTTCAAGCTCTACGAGAACGGGCTGACGCGCGATCTCCAGATGGACTATGGCGACTTCGTCATCCGTGGCCGGCTCGTCGACCTCGCTGTGTTCGAGCCGGACGACAAGTCGACCTGCGATCGCTGAGACGTGGCCCGCATGGCGGTCTACGTGGATCAACCGATCTGGCGCTGGGCCGGGCACAAATGGTGCCACATGCTGGCCGACAGCGAAGAGGAACTTCACCGCTTCGCCGCCAGCATCGGGGTCCACCAACTGCTTTACCAGGGGCCGCCCAAAACCTCCGCTCCGCACTACGATCTCACCGGCCTCGAGCGCGCCCGCGCCTTGAAGCTTGGCGCCATCGCCTGCACGCGCGAGGAGATCGTCGCGGTGTTCCGGAGGGTGAAGGTGCGCAACGGGAAGGTGCACAGGCCGAGGCGAGCGGCCGCTGCGCAAGTCAGGACAACCACTGCCAGGGAGACTGCTTGAGCCGGCTCGACGCCTTCGTTCCGCCGCAGCCAAGCCAATGGCTCATCCGTGCGATGACGCCGGTCAACCGGTCTTTCATGCTGCGAGGATTTCTCGGCCTGCGCGGCGTCTGCGATATCCGGACGATCGATTTTCCCGATAGCGAACAGTCAAGGCTTGCGGCCGTCTGCGGCGAGGGCAGGGCGACGTTCGTGACGCCCAACCATCCCGAATTCTTCACCGACTGGATGCTCGACAAGGAGATTTCCGCGCGCCTGTTTCCCGAAGCTGCCTTCTGGGCGACGAACGGAGTGGTCAACGGGCTTGGCAGGCTGGCCCAGAAATTCTGGCTGGCCAACAATCTGATCGCGCAGATCCCGGGCAACAGCGAGCCGGCGCGGGAACATTCGGTGGATTGGTCGCTTCGGGGCAAGGTCGTGCTGCTGCATCCGGAAGGCGCGGTGGGCTGGCATTCCAACTATGTCGCGCCGCTGATGCCGGGCGCGGTCGAGATGGCCAGGGAAGCCTTGCAGCGCGGGCGCGAAAGAAATCCTGAGTTCCAAGCCTTTGTCGCGCCCGTCGTCTGGAAACTGGTGTTCGAACGCGACGTCGAGGCCGAGCTTCTCAGGGAGTGCGCCTATGTCGAAGGCCGGCTGAGGATCGAGCCGGGCGAGGGGCTGGCGCTGCCAGAACGGGTCTATCGCCTTTACGAGACGCTGCTTTCGCGTGACGAAGCCGACCTCGGCGTCGAGCCGGGGCCGCAGCAATCCTTCGCCGAAAGGCATCGGGTTGTGGTCGAGGCGATCTGCAAGCGCCTCTGCGGACTGCTTGCAGTTGATACGCCACCAACCGAACCCGCGGAGCTTTTGCGTCTCGGCCGCCGCAAGTTGCGCGAGGCCAGGACCGATGCGGCTGCACCTCAGATCAAGTTGACCATTGACCGGCTGGCGCTCAACCTGCGGCTCGGCGTCTATGCGTTCCAGGGCGAAACGGTCACGCAGGAAGAACTCGCCGAGCACATCAAGCGCATCCGCAACGATTATTGCAAAGGCACGGCGCGCGACACGCTGAACCGCTACGTGCCGCGTCCGGCAGGTCCGCGCACGGCGATCATCCGCGTGCCGGAGCCGCTTGCGATGCATGCGTTCGATGGATCGGACGACGAGGCCTTGGCTCTACTGCGCGGACGCATGCAGGAAGCGATCGACGGTATCAACAACGCGCTGATGGCCGGCGGCAGGCTGAAGACCTACTTTAACCCGTTCAGGGGGCCGATTTAGGCCAAACGCCTGCACCTGCTTGCAATGCTGCGCTGCAGCGTCTATATGCGCGCACATTCCACACACGGACTTGGTTTCCGACCGGGAGAAATCCGGAGGCGACCGCCGGTGGCATTTGAGGGCCTGGCCCGAAGATGTCGACGTCCGTGGAGGCCAACCGGAAAGGAACTTTTGAATGGCTCTGCCTGATTTCAGCATGCGCCAGCTTCTGGAAGCTGGTGTTCACTTCGGCCACCAGACCCACCGCTGGAACCCGAAGATGGCTCCGTATATCTACGGCGCCCGCAACAACATCCACGTCATCGACCTCTCGCAGACCGTGCCGCTGCTGCACCAGGCTCTGAAGCAGGTTTCGGACACCGTCGCCAAGGGCGGCCGCGTGCTCTTCGTCGGCCCCAAGCGCCAGGCGTGCGACATCGTCGCCGACGCCGCGCAGCGCTCGGCACAGTATTACGTCAACTCCCGCTGGCTCGGCGGCATGCTGACCAACTGGAAGACGATCTCCAACTCGATCTCGCGCCTGCGCAAGCTCGACGAGATCCTGTCCGGCGAAGGTGGCCAGGGCTTCACCAAGAAGGAGCGCCTGAACCTCGACCGCGAGCGCGAGAAGCTCGACAAGGCGCTGGGCGGCATCAAGGACATGGGCTCGACGCCCGACCTGATGTTCGTGATCGACACCAACAAGGAAGCGATCGCCATCCTCGAGGCCAAGCGCCTCGGCATCCCGGTCGTGGCGGTCATCGATTCCAACTGCGATCCCGACAAGGTCGATTTCCCGATCCCCGGCAATGACGACGCGGCCCGCGCGATCCAACTCTACTGCGACCTCATCGCCAAGGCGGCGATCGACGGCATCGCACGCCAGCAGGGTGCGCTCGGCGTCGACGTCGGCGCAGCGGCTGAAGCTCCGGTCGAGCCGACCCTCGACGAGGAAGCCAAGCCGGAAGCCTGATAACTCCGCAGGCCGTCGCGCGGCCTTCAAACGACTACAGCATGATTGCCGTGCCGGAGCGCCATTGAGATCGATGGTGCTCCGGTGCGTTTCGAGATGAAGAGGCAAGGATGAGCATTTCGGCAGCACAGGTCAAAGAACTCCGCGAGCTGACCGGCGCGGGCATGATGGACTGCAAGGCGGCCCTGACCGAGACCAACGGCAATATGGAAGAGGCGGTCGACTGGCTGCGCAAGAAGGGTATCTCCAAAGCCGACAAGAAGGCCGGCCGCACCGCGGCCGAGGGCCTGATCGGCGCCGATTCCGGCCTACGCGAGGCTGTTGTCGTCGAGGTCAATTCCGAGACGGACTTCGTCGCCCGCAACGACCAGTTCCAGGAGCTCGTCCGCAACATCGCCAAGGTGGCGCTCGCTTTCGGCGGCGACCAGGAGAAGGTCGAGCACGAAAAATATCCGGGCAACGAGAAGACCGTCGCCGAGGTCGTCAAGGACGCCGTGGGCACGATCGGCGAGAACATCTCGTTCCGCCGCTCGGCGAAGCTTTCGGTTTCGCAGGGCGCGGTCGCGACCTATGTGCACAACGCCGTTGCCGACAATCTCGGCAAGCTCGGCGTGCTGGTCGCCATCGAGACGACGGGCGATGCGCAGAAGGCCAATGCCTTCGCTCGCCAGGTCGCCATGCATGTCGCCGCCACCAGCCCGATGTCGCTCGACGTCGACGCGCTGGATCCGGCCGCCATCGAGCGCGAGAAGGCGATCTTCTCCGACCAGGCGCGCCAGTCCGGCAAGCCGGAGAACATCATCGAGAAGATGGTGGAAGGACGCCTGCGCAAGTTCTACGAGGAGGTCGTCCTCCTGAAGCAGGCTTTCGTGCTCAACCCCGACCTCACCGTCGAGAAGGCCCTGAAGGAAGCCGAGAAGGAGATCGGCGCGCCGGCGAAGATCACCGGCTACATCCGCTTCGCGCTTGGCGAGGGCATCGAGAAGGAAGTCAGCGACTTCGCGGCGGAAGTCGCAGCCACGGTGAAAAAGTAGCGCGGCATCAACCGCTTCTGCACTGTTTTGGACGCTGAAATCGAAGGGCGCCGCGTGACATCGCGGCGCCCTTCGTGTATCGCAAACCGGCACCGCCGCGCGTCTTCCCGATCGCCCGGCGGCGATCCGATGCGGCAGCCCACATTCACGAGGACCCCATGACGGCAAGGCCCAAATTCCGCCGAGTCCTGCTCAAGGCTTCGGGCGAGGCGCTCATGGGTGAGCAGCATTTCGGCATCGACGTCTCGGTGGTCGACCGCATCGCCGCCGACATCGCCGAAGCTCGCGCGATGGGCGTCGAGGTCGGCGTGGTCATCGGCGGCGGCAACATCTTCCGCGGTGTCGCGGTGGCCTCCAAGGGCGGCGACCGCGTCACCGGCGACCACATGGGCATGCTCGCCACCGTCATCAACTCGCTGGCGCTCAGGACATCGCTGGTCAAGCTCGGCGTCGACGCGGTGGTGCTGTCGGCGATCGCCATGCCGGAACTCTGCGAAAGTTTCTCGCAGCGCCAGGCGACCGCCTACATGGACCAGGGCAAGGTGGTGATCTTCGCCGGCGGCACCGGCAATCCCTTCTTCACCACCGATTCCGCGGCTGCACTGCGCGCAGCCGAGATCGGAGCCGACGCGCTGTTCAAGGGAACGCAGGTCGACGGCGTCTATTCGGCCGACCCCAAGAAGGACCCGAACGCGACCCGCTTCGAGCATATCTCCCATGCAGACGTCATCGTTAAGGGTCTGTACATCATGGATACGGCCGCGATCGCACTTGCGCGCGAAAACCACATTCCGATAATAGTCTATTCGATACACGAGCAGGGCGGTTTTGGGGAAATCCTGCGTGGCGG
>JAEYXI010000682.1 GCA_023428515.1 Pseudomonadota bacterium
ACCTTCGCCTCAGCGCCAAATCCATGCGCCCTGATCCTCAATGCCTCGGTGCGTTCCGCCGGGGTGATCGCGTGGAGGACGCGTCCGCAGGGGGCGCGGTGCCGGGCGAAGGAGACACCACGGGGCCGCTTCGCGGCCACCCTTCCCTCATGAGCGTGGGATCGCTCCGGCGCGCCGAACAGCATCAGAACCTCGGGATGTCTGGAAAAGGCAGTTTCCCGGCATGGACATGCATGCGGCCGAGTTCGGCGCAGCGGCGAAGCTGCGGAAATACCTTGCCGGGGTTGAGCAGGTGGTTCGGGTCGAAGGCGCATTTCACCCGCATCTGCTGGTCGAGGTCGATCTGGTTGAACATCTCGCCCATCAGGTCGCGTTTTTCCACGCCCACCCCGTGCTCGCCGGTAAGCACTCCGCCGACCTTCACGCAAAGCCGCAATATGTCCGCGCCGAACCGCTCGGCCTTGTCGAGTTCGCCGGGCTTGTTGGCGTCGTAGAGGATCAGCGGATGCAAATTCCCGTCGCCGGCGTGGAAGACGTTGGCGACCGCCAAGCCGTATTTCTCCGACAGCTCGCGCATGCCGGCGAGCACTTTGGGCAGTTCCTTGCGCGGGATCGTGCCATCCATGCAGTAATAGTCCGGCGAGATGCGCCCGACCGCCGGGAAGGCTGCCTTGCGCCCCGCCCAGAAGGCAAGCCGCTCCTCCTCCGAGGTCGAGATGCGGCAGGTCGTCTGGCCGTTCTTGTGGGCGATCGCCTCGACCAGGCCGATCAGGTGATCGACCTCGACGCTAGGCCCGTCCAGCTCGACGATCAGCAGCGCCTCGACGTCGAGCGGGTAGCCGGCGTGCAGGAAATCCTCGGCCGCGTGGATAGCCGGCCGGTCCATCATCTCCATGCCGCCGGGAATGATGCCTGCGCCGATGATGTCGGCGACGCATTGCCCGCCCTGTTCGCTGGTCGGAAAGCCGATCAGCAGCGCCCGCGCCGTGTCCGGCTTCTTCAGGATGCGCACGGTGACTTCCGTCACCACGCCGAGCAGCCCTTCCGATCCCGTCATCACGCCGAGCAGGTCGTAGCCGCCCGAGTCGAGATGCTTGCCGCCGAGCCGGATGACCTCGCCGTCCATCAGCACCATCTCGATGCCGAGAACGTTGTTGGCGGTCAGCCCGTACTTCAGGCAGTGCACGCCGCCGGAATTCTCCGCCACGTTGCCGCCGATCGAGCAGGCGATCTGCGAGGAGGGGTCTGGCGCGTAATAAAAACCCTCGTCCTGCACGGCGACGCTGATGCCGAGATTGGTGACGCCCGGCTGCGCCACCACGCAGCGGTTGGGGAAGTCGATCTCCAGGATGCGATTGAAGCGGCTCATCACCAGCAGCACCGCGTCCTCAAGCGGCAGCGCGCCGCCAGACAGCGAGGTACCCGAGCCGCGCGGCACCACACGGATCTTGCGCTCGTTGCAATATTTCAGGATTTTCGCGACCTGTGCTACCGTCTCCGGCAGCACCACCACCAGCGGCAACTGGCGGTAGGCGGTCAGCCCGTCGCTCTCGAAGGCGCGCATCTCGTTGACGGCATCGACCACGCCTTCGCCTGGCACGATCACGCGCATGTCGGCGACGATCTCGTCGCGCCGCCTGATCGTCTCGGAATCGGGCTTGGGCATCGCCAGGCCGGACATGGCTTTCTCCGACGTAAACTGGTCAAAACCGTTTACCAGTTTATTACGACGATGCAAATACTCACCGTCCGCGCCGTCGGAGTTGCGCTCGCATGCCTCAAATTGGATAAATTAATTGACCAGTTGGTGCGCGATCCTTATCCTGCCGGCGTTTTCAGACGGGGACGCCGTGGGCGAGATATTCTCCAGGATCGAACATTCGCGCACCGCCGACGAGGTGGTGCAGCAGATCGAGGCGCTTGTGCTGGAAGGCATATTGCGCGTCGGCGATAGGCTGCCCGGCGAGCGCGAACTCGCCCGTCAGTTCGACGTGTCGCGCCCGATCCTGCGCGACGCGCTGAAGGATCTCGAAGCGCGCGGCCTCATTACCACGAGGCCGGGCGGCGGCACGTATGTCGCCGACGTCATCGGCCAGGTCTTTGCAAAACCCGTCACCGAGCTCTTCGCCACCCACCGCAAGGCGGCAAGCGACTACCTGGAGTACCGCCGCGAGATCGAGGGCATCGCCGCCGAATACGCCGCCCGCCGCGCCACCCCTGACGACCTCGCGCTGCTCGACCGCATCGTCGAGCGCATGCAGGAGGCGCACCCGTCCGCCGACATGGAGGCCGAGGCGGCAATCGACGTCGAGTTCCACCAGGCGATCGGCGAATGCGCGCACAATATCATGCTGATGCACACGCTGCGCTCCTGCTATCGCCTGCTGTCGGACGGCGTGCTGCAGAACCGCATGCTCGTCTTCAACATGCCCAATGCCGGCGCGGCGCTGCTCGAACAGCACCTTGCCATATACGAGGCCGTCCGCGCGGGCGACCCGCCGGCCGCGCGCCGCGCCGCGATGGACCACATCACCTATGTCGAGCAGGCGATGGCCGAGGCAGAGCGCACCGGCGACTGGCAGCGCGTGGCGCGCCTGCGCCTCAGGCAGCGCAGCTAGAGTGCGAAACGAATTTTCTGAAGGAAATTACCCGGAGAGAATGATGGCAACTGGACCGAACGCGAAGCCGCTGAGAGGCACGCCGATGTCGATCCTCGAGATCGACGACCTGAAGAAGCTGGCGAAAAAACGCGTGCCGAAGATGTTCTTCGACTACGCCGACTCCGGCGCCTGGACCGAGGGCACCTATCGCGCCAACGAGGAAGACTTCCACAAGATCAAGCTTAGGCAGCGCGTCCTTGTCGACATGTCGAACCGCTCGCTGGAATCGACCATGATCGGCCAGAAGGTGTCGATGCCCGTGGCGCTCGCCCCGACCGGCATGACCGGCATGCAGCATCCCGACGGCGAGATCCTGGCCGCCCAGGCCGCCGAGGAGTTCGGCGTGCCCTTCACCCTCTCCACCATGGCGATCTGCTCGATCGAGGACGTTGCCGAGCGCACCACGAAGCCGTTCTGGTTCCAGCTCTACGTGCTCAGGGACAAGGACTTCGTCTATAACCTCATCGACCGCGCCAAGGCGGCGAAATGCTCCGCGCTGGTGCTGACGCTGGATCTCCAGCTCCTCGGCCAGCGCCACAAGGATTTGCGCAACGGCCTCTCCGCCCCGCCGAAATTCACCCCGAAGCACATCTGGCAGGTCGCCACGCGACCGCGCTGGGCGTTCGGCATGCTGGGCACGCCGCGCCGCACCTTCCGCAACATCGTCGGCCACGCCAAGGGCGTCGGCGACCTCGCTTCGCTGTCCTCCTGGACGACCGAGCAGTTCGACCCGCAGCTCTCCTGGAAGGACGTCGCGTGGATCAAGGAGCGCTGGGGCGGCAAGCTGATCCTGAAGGGCATCAACGATGTCGAGGATGCGAAAATGGCCGTCAGCACCGGCGCCGACGCCATCATCGTCTCCAACCATGGCGGCCGCCAGCTCGACGGTGCGCCGTCCTCGATCTCCATGGTCGAGCCGATCGCCGATGCCGTTGGCGACAAGCTCGAAATCCACATGGACGGCGGCATCCGCTCCGGCCAGGACGTACTGAAGGCGCTCTGCCTGGGCGCCAAGGGCACCTATATCGGCCGGCCCTTCCTTTATGGCCTCGGCGCGCTCGGCAAGCCGGGCGTCACCAAGGCGCTGGAGATCATCCGCAAGGAGATGGACATGACGCTCGCCCTCTGCGGCAAGCGGCTGATCACCGACGCGGGCAAGGACCTGCTGCATAGGTAGCGCGCTAGCTTCCCCTCCCCCTTGAGGGGAGGGTGGACAACCGCCGCAGGCGGTTGGGCGGGTGGGGTAGCCGGAGCAGCGCTCGACGTTCTCTTCGTCGCGTCCGACCCCACCCGGTCGGACTGCGTCCGCCCGACCTCCCCTCAAGGGGGAGGTGAGCGTCGTGCCCCTCGCCAAACGTCTACCCCTGGTCTAGGCAGTCTCATGGACCGGATCAGCTTCCAAGACGCCCGCGGCCCGGACGGCACCCTCGTCTACGCCATCGACGACGTGCATGGCCGCTTCGACCTGCTCGCCGAAATGCACGCGCGCATCGCCCGGGAAATCATGCGCATCCGGCCCGCCGACTGGCGCATCGTGCATCTGGGCGACTATGTCGACCGGGGACCGGACTCGAAGCAGGTGATCGAGTTCCTGACGCGCCGGATCGCCGCCGACAGGCGCATCCTGGCGCTCGCCGGCAACCACGACACCGGCTTCCTTGATTTCCTCGCCAGGCCGGAGCCGGATGGGCTTTTCGCGCTTTATGGCGGCGTCGAGACGGCGCGGTCCTATGGTGTCGATCTCGATCTCCACCGCATGGACGGGTTTGTGGAAAGTTGTCGCGCCCTTGCCGCGGCCGTCCCGGCGAGCCACCGGGATTTCCTGCGAACGCTTCCTTTCTCGACCGCCCTCGGGGATTTCTTCTTCTGCCATGCCGGCATTCGCCCCGGCGTCGCGCTCGACGCGCAGGATCCCCGGGACCTGATCTGGATCAGGGGCGACTTCCATCGCCACCAGGAGCTTTTCCCAAAGGTGGTGGTGCATGGCCACACGCCGGTGGCCGAGCCGGAAATCCTGCCGAACCGCGTCAATGTCGACACGGGCGCCTTCGCGAGCGGCCGGCTCACTGCGCTCGTCATCGACGGCGCTGAAAAGCGCCTGCTGAGGGTGGAAGCCTAGCCTACCAGGAAAGCGCAACGCTTTCCTTGGAATGCAAGGCTGACCTGGAATTTAGCGGTTAAAGGCGGTGGTGACGCCGTAGCCGTCGACAACCGTATGGCCGCTCGATGCGTCGGCGGCGTAGATCCCGATCCCGCAGAAGCCGATGGCGGCGATCATTGCAAGCGAAAGAAGCGCAGCTTTCACGGGAGTCATCTCGGTTGTTGCCCTGCCCACATCTGGCACGAATTGAGTTACGAATGCGTTTCGGTCCAGATGCGTCGCACGAGCGGTTGCGATGCCGCCGTGATACCCAAGCCCTGTATCCCAAACATGTCGCCGGCCGGTCCGAAGCGGATCAGGTCTGAATCAATCTCGAAACCGGAAGTCGACCCATCTAGGCAAGGTTAATGCACGAAGCCAGCGCCAAGCTGACCTTCCACAGCGAAAGAAATCGGCCGTGCCAAAAATGCAACGCGGCGGCGAGGCTGCAGCGCGTTCCTCTCCCCTTCACTATACGGGGAGAGGATGCCGGCAGGCAGGTGAGGGGC
>JAEYXI010000042.1 GCA_023428515.1 Pseudomonadota bacterium
TGCGGCGCGGCGATCGAAATCGCGATGCAGAGCGCCGCGAGGACAAGCCCGAGGACGAGCTGCTCGCTGCCGAGGAACTGGCTGCCCGCGGATCGCGCGGGCGAGGAAGGATGCGTGGTTTCGCTCATTTCAATCCATTCCCGAGTCCCTCCGGCCTAAACTCGCAAGGAGTCGGCCGGTTCGAGACGTCGATGGGTCGTTCCCGCGCAGCGCGGTAGTGCCGACCCTTCCCGCCCGAAGCGGGAAGGATCGTTGTGTGCCGCCGATTACTGCTTCAGGTCGGCGGAGGTCTTCATGCACTTCTCCGGCGCCTGGACGGCGTTGATGCCGTCCCATTTAACGGTACGCGTCGTACCTTCAACCGAATAGTACTTCTGCCAGTCCTCGCCGATCATCGGCGCGGTCGGGCTGACGATATGCTCCGGCACTTCTTCGCCGTTGAACACCTTCACCGCCGCGTCGACGGCCGTGAAGCCGACCTTCTCGGGGAACATCGCCGCCTCGATCTTGTAGGACGGCTCGTTCTCCATCGCGTTGATGAACGCGAGACCCTCGCCGCCGGTGCCGACGGTCAGAAGGCCGTCCTGCGACTTGCCGGCCGCTTTCCAGGCCTGCAGGCCGCCGAGCGACGAGTTGTCGTTGATGCCGTAGATGATGTTGATGTCGGCATTCTTGGCCAGTGCGGCCGAGGACACTTCGAGCGCCCGGTCCGGATTGCCGCCGCCGTCGAGGTCGTGAACCATCACGGCCTCCGGAATCTCGGTCTTGATGCCGTCCATGAAGCCCTGCGAGCGCAGGACAGTTGCCGACAGCAGCGGCAGGCCGACATTCATAACCTTGGCGACGCCGCCCAGCTTTTCCTTAGCGTATTTGCCGGCTTCGACGCCGGCATGGTAGCCGGTGTCGTAGTCGCAGATCGCGACCATGGTGGTCATGCCCTTGACGGGGTTGCCTTCCAGAACGATCGGCACGTCGTTCGACTTGGCCTGGCGAAGCAGCGGCACCACGCCTTCTTCGTTGACGGGCGTGATGATGAGGACGTCGACGCCCTTGGCCATGAAGTCCTCGGCGGCCGACACCTGCTTGGCGATGTCGAGGTTGGCGTCCTGGACCTCGAGCTCGATGCCGAGTTCCTTGGCGCGGTCCTGCATGCCCTTGATGACGTTCTGGTACCACTCATGCGTGGCGTAGTTGGTGACGTAGCCGATACGCTTCGGCGTATCCTGCGCCTGCGCCGCCGACGCTGCGAGAGCCAGTGCGGCTGCCGATGCGAAGAGTAGTGATTTGGTCCAGTTCATGTTCTTCTCCCAGTGGTTATCATTGTAGCCTTCGAACGGATTTGCCCGCCGTTCCGGGTTTGCACGTAAGACGTCTATGTCGATGTTTCGCCGGCCCCGAGCGCTGCCGATATCCGTTCCGCGGCCGCAATGGTCCGCCTGAAGACGGCCTGGCGGTCGAGGCGCGCGGCCTTCTGCGGGATGAATGGAACGGTGAGCGCCGCGATCACCGCGCCCGTATGGTCGCGTACCGGCGTCGAGATGTTGGTGCAGGCTTCGACGGCCAGGGAGCGGCGCATCTCGTAGCCGAGCCTCGCGGCCTCACCGAGCCGCTTTTCGATCTCCTCGCGCGTTCCCTGTCCTTCGCCGTCGGCCAGGATGCGTTCAATGATCAGGCTTCGTTCCGCGTCCTCGAGATGGGCCAGCAGGACTGCGCCGGAACTCGTTTCGAGCATCGGGAAATGCGAGCCGAGGGCAACCGAGTAGCGCATGGGTAGGGGTGAATCGATCTGCAGCACGACCAGCACGTTCTGGCCTTCGCGGACGATCAGGTGACAGCTCTGGTCGACGCTGGCGGCAAGCTCCCGCATCACCGGCAGGGCGCACTCGACGAGGCGGTTGACCGGTGGGTGCCGGTGCGCCAGCTCGAAAAGCTTGAGCGACAGCCGGAAGCGATCCGACTGCGTACGAACGATGTAACCGCGCTTCTCCAGAAGCAGCAGGATACGGTAGATCTCGTGGATCGAACGTCCCAGGCCGTTGGCGATCTCGGTCTGCGTCAGCCCTTCCGCCTGGTCCGACATCAGCTCCAGTATGTCGAGCGCCTTTTCGGCAGCCGGGGCGCGGTATTCGCGGCCGCTTTCGCTCTCCTCGAATGCCTTGACGACGCTCATCAGGCGACGCTCCGCGACAGTTCTTCGGCCGATCGGGTTTCGCGATAGATGCGATTGAGCGCGCGCGCGAGATCGGATGGGGAGGTCTGGCCGGCGATCGCGGCCGCGACCCGCGGCGCGCATTCGCGGAAGAAGGCGATGAATCCCGGATGCGTCGGACGGAGATAGGAGGATTGGATCGTGCGAAGCGTGGACTTGAAGAAGTCGCGCGACAGGTCGTTGGCGGCCTCGTCCTTCCACGCGGAGAGCGACCCCGGCTGTCCACCTGACGTCACGTAGTCGCCTCGCTGGTAGTCGGGCAGGCACAGAAACAGTGCGTAGTCGACAGCCTCCTGGCGATGCTTCGTCTGCGCGCTGATGCCGATGCCCGCACCGCCGAGCAGGGCGCCCGCCGAAGCAGGGGTAGGTACGTCGGCGAAGAGAAGATGGGGGGCTTCGGCTTTCGATGCATAATTAACATAGCCGAAGGCGAAAGGCACATAGACCACGTCGTCATTGGTGATCATGTGATCGTAGCAGCGGATCGGATTCCACTTCGAGGAATCCGGGTGCGAAAGCGCTGCGAGCTGGCGCAACTGTTCAATGGAGCGCATGACTTCATCGGGAGAGAAGAACTCCTCGTCGTCTTCCCTTGGATTGGTCAGCGTCAGCAGCAGGCACATCGCGTCGGTCGGGACCAGGGGCAGCCCGAGCCATTTTCCATCCTTGCGCAGGCCGCGCCCGAGATCGAGCACCTCGTCAAGAGATTTCGGAACCTCCCCGTAGCGACTTAGCAGGTCGGGCCGATAGGAAGCGACCTGGCAAGCGGCGTCGATCGGCAGCGCCCACTGGTGGCCATCCCTTGTGTAGGACCGCCAGGAGGGTCCTACGGAATCCTGTTCGAAGAAGCTCAATTGGTCGCCGGACAAATAGTCGTCGAACGGCACCATCAGCCGTTCGCGCGCTATGTCGCCGATGAAGGGGTGGTCGAACACGACGAAATCGTAAGCAGCAAGAACAGGTTCGAGCGCACCTTCGCCGAACTCATAGAGGCTGCGGCGATCCCATTCGATCTCGAGGCCGGGATGTGCGGCGCAGTAGGGCTCGACGCTGGCGTCGAGTGGCCCCCAGCAGCGTCGATGATCCCATGCCAGACCGCGCAACTTCAGCATACTCGGACTTCCTCCCGTGACCGGTCTTGATGCCGGTCCGTGAAACCTATCAGGTATTTTCACCTGGGCAAGTAATTTTTACAAATGCAAAAATGACTATCAACTCCTTTCGTTTCAAGCCAGGTCGAAACGTTCGACCGCCCGCATGATCCCGCGCAGCTCGGCCAGGCCTTTCAGTCGGCCGATCAGCGAATAGCCGGGATTGAGCCGGGTCTTGCCGATGTCGTCGGCGAGCAGGTGGCCGTGGTCCGGACGCATCGGGATCTGCCAGTCGGTGCGGCCTTCCTTGCGCCGGCGCGCTTCCTCCTTCATCAGCGCCAGGATGACGGCCGCCATGTCGGTCCCGCCTTCCAGGTGCTCGGCCTCATGGAACGAGCCGTCATCTTCCAGCGTAACGTTGCGCAGATGGGCGAAGTAGATCCTGGGGCCGAATTCCTCGACCATGGCGACGATGTCGTTGTCCGCCCGCGTGCCGTATGAGCCCGTGCATAGCGTCAGCCCGTTGGCGGCGCTGTCGACGGCGTTCAGGATGAAGCGCGCGTCGTCGGCGGTCGAGACGATGCGCGGCAGCCCGTAGAGCGAGAAGGGCGGGTCGTCGGGATGGATGCACATG
>JAEYXI010000103.1 GCA_023428515.1 Pseudomonadota bacterium
TTGTTTATAAGAGACCGGGACCTCGCGGCCCGGGTTCTTCTCGTAGAAGCCCGACTTCTTGGTCTCCTCATAGGCTTCCATGGTGACGGGCAGGTAGCCGGAAACCTGGTGCAGCTTGGCCTGTACCGGCGTCTGCGACAGGAAGGAGAAGAAGGCGGCGATGGCCTTGTATTCCTCGTCCGACTTGCCGCCGAAGACCCAGAGCGAGGCGCCGCCGGGCGTGGTGTTCTGCGGTTCGGTGTCGTAGGGCAGCATGCCCGTGCCGTAGTTCATGCCCGACTTCACGATATCGCCAAGGCCGCCTGAGGACTCGGTGAAGATGCCGCATTCGCCGGCGAGAAAGATCTGCTTGGCCTCGGAGGTGCGGCCGCCGTAGCGGAACACGCCTTCCTTGGCGAGATCGGCCAGCGCCTGGAAGTGTTTGACGAAAGGTTCGGCGTTGATCTTCAGCTCGACGTCGAGCGAGGCGATGCCGTTCTCGTTGGTGCCCCACTGGTAGTTGTTCCAGGCGGCGAAATTCTCGGTGTGGATCCAGGTCAGCCAGGTCGAGGTGTAGCCGCAGGGCGCTGCGCCGCTCGTCTTGATCTTGCGCGCGGCGTCCCAGACCTCGTCCCAGGTCTTCGGCGGATTGTCGACGTCGAGGCCTGCCTTCTGGAAGATGTCCTTGTTGTAGTAAAGGATCGGCGAGGACGAGTTGTACGGGAAGGACAGCATCGTGCCGTCCGGCTTCGAATAATAGGCGACGATTCCCGGCAGGTACTTGCTCTTGTCGAAAGCCTCGCCACCCATCGAGATGACGTCGGCGACCGGCTTCATCGCATCCTCGGCGGCCATCATCGTGCCGGTGCCGGCATCGAAGACCTGGATGATGTGCGGCGCCTGTCCGGCGCGGTATGCGGCGATGCCCGCGTTCAGCGTCTCGGGATAGGTTCCCTTGAAGACCGGAACGACCTTGACGTCGCTCTGGCTCTCGTTGAACTGCTTGGAAAGCTCCTCGACGACCTCGTTGTTGGCGCCGGTCATGGCGTGCCACCAGGAAATCTCGGTGACGGCGAAGGCGGAGGTGGAGGACAGAAGGGTGAAGGCAAGGGCCGCACCGGCCGAAAGGCCTTTGAGTTTCATCAGTTTCTCTCCCGTTTTTGTTGGCGAGCTGAGGGGGTTCGCGAGCGGGAGTATCTGTCGATTATGACAGTCGGACAATCGTTTTGTTGCGGTTGAATGACGTTCAACCGTTGTCCGACGCAACTTGTCGTGACTGCGGAAGCAGCCTTTCCGGGATTCCGTTAGCCGGCATAAGACTTTGGTAGAATGGCGTCTGCGCCGCCTGCCGCTGCGTCAGACCTTCTGGCGCAGTTCGGCAGCCAGATCGTCGTTGGCGGCGTCACGCATGGCGGCGAGGCTGCGGTTGTCCAGCAGCTCCGCCACCGCATGGCGCACCTCGAGCATCATGTGGCGGACCTGGCAGGTCGCCTCGTCGCAATCCTCGCAGCGCTGGTACTGGCTGCGGCTGGCACAAGGGATCGGCGCAAGCGGTCCGTCGAGCACGCGCACGACGTGGCCGATCTTGATTTCGCTCGGCAGCTTGGCGAGGCGATAGCCGCCGTCCTTGCCCTTGCGGCTCTGCACGAAGCCGGCATTGCGCAATTCGCCGAGAATGGCGTCGAGGAATTTCTTCGGGATGTTGTTCTTCGCGGCGATGTCGCCGACGAAAGCGAGTTGGCCAGGCGGCATCTTCGACAGATGCACCAGGGCTTTCAGCCCATACTTGCCTTTTTTTGTAAGCATGCCCCGAGACAGTCTTTAATCTTGTATCGTCGCCCGTGACGACCATTGGAATCATTTGTGTGCAAATGATGGCCGGCAGGCGTCAGTTACTATGCGTACTACGCCATTAAAACCTCTTTTCGTTGCAATTTGGTGTTTCTAGACGTTTTCGATCGTAACTGTGATGTTTCAGCCGCAAGTTGCGTTCCGGCGGTAGAAATGCAAGCGGCCGCTCCTGAACGAAGCGGCCGGCACTCCGGACCGCGCCCTGGAACCGGGCGCGTGCCGGTCTATTCGGTATAGGTGTCGCCGCCCACCGGAGGCGAGTTGTCGTAAAGAATAGTCACCAGTCCGTTTCCAGGTTCGGACGTGGCGTCGGTGCGAAGGGCCGCGACCTCTCCGGCCACCGGCGCGGTGTATTCCGCGACCACTTCGCCGAACGCATTGCGCTGGATGGCGACCTTCTGGCCGACCTCGACCTTGTCGTTCAGCTTCACCAGCAGCTCGACGAACCCGCCATGCGTGGCCAGGACCCCGCCGCCGCTGTTGCCGACGAAAATGCCGGTGTCCTTGCCCGTGCGGCCCATTGGTCCCGCGATGATCCCGTGATGCTTGAGCACGTTCATCGTGCCCTCCACGAACAGCGCTATCATGGCGAGGTCCAGCTTGCGCGGCGCGCCGATCTCGGGCGTGAAGGCCGGGATGCCGGCATCGATGAACGCATTCGCCAGCAGGCCCGGATAGGCGGGATTGTCGAAGATGTGGTCGATCGGAAAGAGCTCCGCCATGGCGCGCACCTCGGGCAAATCCAGTCGCGCCAGGTGGAAGGCCGTCATGTCCATGCCGGTCGTCGACGTATGGTAGTCGATGGCGTAGTCGGCGTTCGGCTTGAGCAGCCTGTTGAACACCAGCCAGGCATGCCGCGATGCAGCGGTCGGGCCGTTCTCATGGCCCGGCCATTCCCGGTTCATGTCTATCAGGTCTATGCCGCGCCCGGAGTTCGGCCAGCGTCGCGCCATGCTTTCGAGAGCCAGGCCCGAGATGTCGAGGGCCGCCAGGATCGTTCCCGACATCTCAGCGGGGTCGAGCTGATCGACGACGGTCTGTATCATGTGGATCGGGCTGATCTCGTCGCCGTGGACGCCGCTGGTGAGCGCGATGCGCTTGCCGGGCTTGGCACCCTTCACCACGATCACCGAGACATACCAGTGTTGGCCGGTAGCGGTCTGGACGCCCTGGAAATAGAAATTGTGCCGGCCTGGCTCCAGGTCGCCGACGTCGAGCGCGCTGACGACCTTCTTCCCCTGGATCGTGTCGCCGACATACACCGTGCCGCCCGGCTCCGCCGACGATGCGGTTCCTTCCTGAGCCGCTCCCTCCTGGGCGTTAGCACCGCCGGCATTCATCGCCATGGCGGCGGAAACGCCGACCGTGGCCATTGAAGCAATCATGAAATCGCGGCGATCGACTTCCTTGGGCTTGTCGGACATTAGATGCCTTTCTTGAAAAACCGCGCTTCTTCGATCACTTGCCGATCGATTTCGATACTATTTCTTACAATGCGGCTATTTGCGGCTCTGGTCATATACTTGCGTCTCGCGACAAAAATATCTCCACCATTAAGTCGAGCGGCGCAAGTTAACTCTTCCACGCCGTTCTTGTAGACCGGCCGAGGTTGAGATTACCTATCGCGGTGGAACCTTGCGCGCCTTCTCCGATTATCCCTGCCGGACTGGCCAGGGGAGCCCAGGTGCTGCAGAAGACGGAAGCGACCAACGCGGTAAACGGCCACACGCAAGCGGCGCAGGAAGCCGCCAGGCAGGTATCGCTCACCTATGTCAGCGACACGGAACCGGGCATCCGCCGCAAGCGGGCCGGCAGCGGGTTTTCCTATGTCCGCCCTAACGGCAAACCGGTTGCCGATCGCTCGACGCTCGGCCGTTTGAAGTCGCTCGCCATACCGCCTGCCTGGACCGATGTCTGGATTTCCGCCGATCCGGACGGCCACATCCAGGCGACCGGCCGCGTCCCGCGCGGCCGCAAACAGTTACGCGAACATCCGCGCTGGGCGGCGCGCCGCG
>JAEYXI010000397.1 GCA_023428515.1 Pseudomonadota bacterium
TGGGCCGCGACGTGGTCATCGTGCTCGACTCCATCACCCGCCTCGCGCGCGCCTACAACACGGTGGAGCGCGGCACCGGCCGCACCCTCTCCGGCGGTCTCGACGCCCAGGCGATGGCGAAGCCCAAGGCCTTCTTCGGCTCGGCGCGCATGATTGCGCCGCAGCACGGTGGCGGTTCACTCACCATCATCGCCACGGCGCTGGTGGAGACGGGTTCGCGCATGGACGACGTGATCTTCGAAGAGTTCAAGGGCACCGGCAACTGCGAAATCCAGCTCGACCGCAAGGTGGCCGACAAGCGCATCTATCCGGCGATGGATATCCTGAAGTCCGGCACCCGCAAGGAGGACCTGCTGGTTCCGAAGGCCGATCTGCAGAAAATCTTCGTGCTGCGTCGCATCCTGGCGCCGATGGGCACGACCGACGCGATCGAGTTCCTCATCGATAAGCTGAAGCAGACCAAGACCAATGCGGACTTCTTCGATTCGATGAATACGTAACCCCGGCGAGGCCGTATCAGTCGGCCTCGATTCGGACTCGGAATGATTTAGTCTAACGGCCCGTTAACCAAGGTTGGCGGGCCGTCGCTATTTCGACGGGGTGGCATTCGCGCCAAGGCCCCGCGGCTCGTGACCGGTGGCTTGCCAGCTCGAGCCGTATAGACTTCCCTGCAGCGAAACATCCATTCGGCGTCGTATTATCCACTCGGTGGGCGGCGCCAGCCTCGAAGGGCGCACCGCTTTGAGCTCGACCGACTTTCCCGATACGATCGTGGCGCTATCCAGCGGCCGGCTTCCTGCTGGCGTCGCTGTCATCAGGATATCGGGCAAGCAGACTCGATTCGTACTCGAAACGATCGTCGGTAGAGCGATCGCACCACGACTGGCCACCTACGCGACGTTCAGGAACCCAATCGGAGTAAAGATCGATTCGGGGCTGGTACTATTTTTCCCTGGCCCTGCCAGCTTCACGGGCGAGGACAGCGCAGAATTCCAAATCCATGGAGGCAAGGCCTCGGTCGCAACTATGCTGGAAACGCTGACTGCCATTTCCGGTGTCCGGCATGCCGAGGCTGGCGAATTCACTCGTCGCGCGTTTCTTAATGGGAAGCTCGACTTGGTCGAGACCGAGGCGCTCGCGGATCTCATTACGGCCGAAACCGAGGCGCAGCGGCGCCTGGCCGTCCTCAATGCCGATGGCGCGCAGTCCAAGCTCTACGCGGCATGGCGGCAGCGGCTTGTTCACGCCAGGGCGATGATAGAGGCGGAACTGGACTTTGCAGACGAATCGGACGTGCCGGGCTCCGTCGCTGAGGCCGTCTGGGCCGATATCCGGAAGCTGGCGGACGAAATCGACAGCCATATCGGCGGCTACCACCGGGCCGAGATCATCCGCGACGGCTACGATGTGGTGATCGTCGGCGCGCCCAACGCCGGCAAATCGAGCCTTCTGAACGCCTTGGCGCGGCGGGATGCGGCCATAGTATCCGACGAACCAGGAACCACACGCGATCTGGTCGAGCTTTCATTGGACCTAGCAGGTGTCAAAATACGCCTCACCGATACTGCGGGGATCCGGGAAGACGCGGGCAAGGTCGAAACCATCGGCATAGAACGAGCCCGGCAACGTGCGGAAGCGGCCGACCTCGTGCTGCTTTTGATCGATGCTTCCGCCAACGCGGACAGTATTCCTTTCATCGATAATCCCGATGTTATCCACATAGGGACAAAGTCGGATTTGCGGGGCATAGCTGGCTCTCGGCATGCCGGGGATTTCGCGCTGGTGGTTTCCTCGGTGACCGGCGAGGGCATGAAGGAGCTCCTCGACCTGCTCGGTCGAAAAGCCGCGGAAGCAGTCGGCGCGGCCGGCGATGTCCTGCCCTCCCGCTTGCGGCATGTGGACCTCCTGCGCGAGACGGCAGGTTATCTGCGATCCGCACTGGCAGGGGATGGACGGGAGCTGGAACTTCGCGCCGACGACCTTCGCCTGGCGACTGATCGGCTCGGCCGGATCTCCGGCGCCGTTGACGTCGAAGATCTCCTCGATGTCATCTTTTCGCAGTTCTGTATCGGTAAATAAGCGCGATCCCCTTTGGTATTTCGGCGGCTAGGCCGAGGCCAGCCCCTGTGATTCACGTGAAACACTGGTTGCCGGCCACGAGGAGTCCGAGAAAGCGTTTCACGTGAAACGTTGTGCCCGTAACAACTTGACACTCAACGTCATTGCGCACATCTGTCGGCCCAGCGAAGCGGAACTGAAATGACTGAAACCTATGATGTCGTGGTGGTCGGCGGCGGCCATGCCGGCTGCGAGGCGGCAAGTGCCGCAGCGCGGTCTGGTGCGCGGACCGCTCTCGTCACGCTCCGCGCCGACAAGATCGGCGCCATGTCCTGTAATCCCGCGATCGGTGGCTTGGGCAAGGGGCATCTCGTCCGCGAGATTGACGCGCTTGACGGCCTGATGGGCCGCGTTGCCGACGCCGCCGGCATTCAGTTCCGCCTGCTAAATCGGCGCAAAGGCCCGGCCGTTCGTGGTCCTCGTACCCAGGCCGACCGCAAGCTCTACGCTGCCGCGATGCAGCAGGCGATAACAGAGCAGAATCTGCTTGATGTCATCGAGGCCGAGGTCGAGGATCTGGAGATCGACAACGGGAGGTTTGTCGCTGTCCTGTTGGCCGATGGCCGGCGGCTGCCATGCGGCGCCGTCGTGCTCACGACAGGCACTTTTCTTCGGGGCCTGATTCATATCGGCGAGAAGAAGATCGTCGCCGGGCGCATGAACGAAAGGGCGTCCATGGGTCTTTCAGCGACCATGGCGCGCGCAGGCTTCAAGCTCGGCCGGCTCAAGACAGGCACGCCCCCTCGCCTCGACGGCCGCACGATCGACTGGGCGTCGCTTGAGATGCAGGCGGCGGATGAGGATCCCGTTCCATTCTCCCTGATGACGGACCGAATCGAAAATCGTCAGATTGAATGCGGGATCACCCGGACGACCAAGGCTACGCATGAGGTGATCCGCGAAAACCTCGAGCGCTCGGCGATGTATTCCGGCTCGATCGAAGGCGTCGGGCCACGCTATTGCCCGTCGATTGAGGACAAGATCGTCAAGTTTGGGGACCGTGAAGGCCACCAGCTCTTCCTGGAGCCGGAAGGCCTCGACCTGACTCATATACACATCTCCGAGCCCACGAG
>JAEYXI010000293.1 GCA_023428515.1 Pseudomonadota bacterium
GAACTGGTCGAGAAGTTCCGCGCCGCGGGCTTCGAGCCGGAAGCCTACACGCTCTACTCCTACGCCGCGATGCAGGCGCTCGTCGGCGCTGCCAACGAGGCGAAGACGCTCGATCCGCAGACGATCGCCACGACGCTTAAGGCCGGCACCTACAAGACCGCGCTGGGCGACATGGCCTTCGACGAGAAGGGCGACCCGAAGCTGCCCGGCTATGTCATGTATGAGTGGAAGAAGGGCGACGACGGCAAGTTCACCTACGTGCCGCAATAACCAGCTCCACAATCGAGCTCGAGAGACGCCCGGCGGGAAACCGCCGGGCGTTTTCTTTTTGCAGGGATTACTTGGGCGCTGCCAGACTGGTCGCCTCTTCGCAAATTCAATCGATTTAAAAAGAATATCTGATTTAGGTTGCGCTGCAGCATTTTCCCGCTATTCATGAACCGCCTTACCTTTCCCGGTCCCGGAGCGTGTTCGTGCCCATCACAAAGATCCTCGTCGCCAACCGTTCCGAGATCGCCATCCGCGTCTTCCGCGCCGCCAACGAGCTGGGGTTGAAGACGGTCGCCATCTGGGCTGAGGAAGACAAATATTCGCTGCACCGCTTCAAGGCCGACGAAAGCTACCAGGTCGGGCGCGGTCCGCATCTCGACAAGGATATGGGGCCGATCGAGAGCTACCTCTCCATCGAGGAAGTGATCCGCGTCGCGAAGCTGTCCGGCGCCGACGCCATCCACCCCGGCTACGGCCTGCTGTCCGAGAGCCCCGAATTCGCCGAGGCCTGTGCCGCTGCCGGCATCACCTTCATCGGCCCGAAGCCGGAAACGATGCGCCGCCTCGGCAACAAGGTCGCCGCCAGAAACCTCGCCATCGAGGTCGGCGTGCCGGTCATCCCGGCGACCGATCCGCTGCCCGACGACATGGAGGCGGTGAAGAAACTGGCGGCCGAGGTTGGCTACCCGGTGATGCTGAAGGCCTCCTGGGGTGGCGGCGGGCGCGGCATGCGCGCCATCCGCAACGAGGCCGACCTCGTGCGCGAGGTGACCGAAGGCAAGCGCGAGGCAAAGGCTGCCTTCGGCAAGGACGAGGTCTATCTCGAGAAGCTGATCGAGCGCGCCCGCCACGTCGAGGTGCAGATCCTCGGCGACACGCATGGCAACGCCGTGCATCTCTTCGAGCGCGACTGCTCGATCCAGCGCCGCAACCAGAAGGTCGTGGAGCGCGCGCCGGCGCCCTATCTCAGCGACGAACTCAGGCAGGAGCTTTGTGGCTATGCGCTGAAGATCGCGAGGGAAACCGATTATATCGGCGCCGGCACGGTCGAGTTCCTGCAGGACGCCGACACAGGGAAATTCTACTTCATCGAGGTCAATCCGCGCATCCAGGTCGAGCATACGGTGACCGAGCAGGTCGCCGGCATCGACATCGTCAAGGCGCAGATCCACATCCTCGACGGCTTCGCCATCGGCACACCGGAATCGGGCGTGCCGGCGCAAAAGGACATCCGCCTCAACGGCCACGCGCTGCAGTGCCGCATCACGACGGAAGACCCCGAGCAGAACTTCATCCCGGACTACGGCCGCATCACCGCTTATCGGGGCGCCACCGGCTTCGGCATCCGCCTCGACGGCGGCACGGCCTATTCGGGCGCGGTCATCACCCGCTTCTATGACCCGTTGCTGGAGAAGGTGACCGCCTGGGCGCCAACGCCGCTCGAAGCGATCCAGCGCATGAACCGCGCGCTGCGCGAGTTCCGCATCCGTGGCGTGGCGACCAACCTCACCTTCCTCGAAGCGATCATCAACCACCCGGCTTTTCGCGACAATTCCTACACGACGCGCTTCATCGACTCGACGCCGGAGCTGTTCGCGCAGGTGAAGCGGCAGGACCGCGCGACCAAGCTCTTGAACTATCTGGCCGATGTCAGCGTGAACGGCCACCCCGAGACGCGCGGCCGCCCGGCGCCCAATCCCGACGCAGCCGAGCCGATCGTGCCCTATCTCAACGGCGCCGTGCCCTCGGGTTCCAAGCAGCGCTTCGACGAGTTGGGTCCGAAGAAATTCGCGGAGTGGATGCGTGCCGAGAAGCAGGTTCTCGTCACCGACACGACGATGCGCGACGGCCACCAGTCGCTGCTCGCGACCCGCATGCGCACTTACGACATCGCCAGGATCGCCGGGGTCTATGCGCGCTCGCTGCCGGAGCTCCTGTCGCTCGAATGCTGGGGCGGCGCGACCTTCGACGTCTCGATGCGCTTCCTGACCGAGGATCCCTGGGAGCGCCTGTCGCTGGTGCGCGAGGCCGCGCCAAACCTCCTGCTGCAGATGCTGCTGAGGGGCGCCAACGGTGTTGGCTACACCAACTACCCCGACAATGTCGTGCAGCATTTCGTCAAACAGGCCGCAAGCGGCGGCATCGACCTCTTCCGCGTCTTCGACTGCCTGAACTGGGTCGAGAACATGCGCGTCGCTATGGATGCGGTGGTCGCCGAGGGCAAGCTCTGCGAAGCGGCCATGTGCTACACGGGCGACCTGCTCGACCCCGCGCGCGCCAAATACGACCTGAAATATTATGTCGGCCTCGCCAAGGAGCTCGAGAAGGCCGGCGCGCACATCATCGCGGTCAAGGACATGGCGGGACTGCTGAAGCCCGCCGCCGCGCGCGTGCTGTTCAAGGCGCTGCGCGAGGAAACCGACCTGCCTATCCATTTCCACACGCACGACACGTCAGGGCTTTCGGCTGCGACGGTCCTGGCGGCCGTGGAGAGCGGCGTCGACGCCGTCGATGCCGCGATGGACAGCTTCTCGGGCAACACCTCGCAGCCCTGCCTCGGCTCGATCGTCGAGGCGCTGAAGGGCAGCGAGCGCGACCCGAAACTGGACCCCGAATGGATCCGCAAGATCTCCTTCTACTGGGAGGCGGTGCGCAACCAGTACGCGGCCTTCGAGAGCGACCTGAAGGGACCGGCTTCCGAAGTCTATTTGCACGAGATGCCGGGCGGCCAGTTCACCAACCTCAAGGAGCAGGCGCGCTCGCTCGGCCTGGAGACGCGCTGGCACGAGGTGGCGCAGGCATACCATGACGTGAACCTGATGTTCGGCGACATCGTCAAGGTGACGCCATCCTCCAAGGTGGTCGGCGACATGGCGCTGATGATGGTCTCACAGGACCTCACCGTCGCCGATGTCGAGAATCCGGCCAAGGACATCGCCTTCCCGGATTCGGTCGTCTCGATGCTGCGCGGCGATCTCGGACAGTCGCCCGGCGGCTGGCCGGAAAAACTGCAGAAGAAGGCGCTGAAGGGCGACAAGCCGATCACCGTCCGTCCGGGCTCGCTGCTGAAGTCCGCCGACCTCGCGGCAAGCCGCAAGGAGATCGAGGAGAAGCTCGGCCGGCCGCTCTCCGAATACGAATTCGCCTCCTGGCTAATGTACCCGAAGGTGTTCTCCGACTTCGCCGCCGCGCAGGAAACCTATGGCCCTGTCAGCGTTCTGCCGACGCCGACCTATTTCTACGGCATGAAGACCGAGGACGAGATCCTGGTCGACATCGAGAAGGGCAAGACGCTGGTCGTGCGCTGCCTGGGCATCGGCGACACCAACGACAAGGGCATGGTCACCGTGTTCTTCGAGCTCAACGGCCAGCCGCGCCGCGTCAAGGTGCCCAACCGCACGGCCGGCGCCTCGGCGAGCGCTGCCCGCCGCAAGGCGGAAGCCGGCAACGAAAGCCATGTCGGCGCACCGATGCCCGGCGTGATCTCGACGCTGGCCGTCTCCGCCGGCCAGGCGGTGAAGGCCGGCGACGTGCTTCTGTCCATCGAGGCGATGAAGATGGAGACCGCGCTCCACGCCGAACGCGACGGCACGATTGCCGAAGTGCTGGTCAAGGCCGGCGACCAGATCGACGCGAAGGATCTGCTGGTCGTGTTCGGGTAGGCGGCGAGGAAGCTCCGCATCGACTCCATCCCGCTAGCCGTCATCCTCGGGCCTGTCCCCAGGATCTACCGAAATCCGCGGCTACACGCGATCGACAACCTGCCAACGCAGCAGATCCTCGGGACAAGCCCGA
>JAEYXI010000341.1 GCA_023428515.1 Pseudomonadota bacterium
AAGCTGTTCGACGTGGAGCTGCGTGTTGTGTGCTGACGCCGGCGGCAGTGCCAGCCGTTCCACCACCGCTTCGTCAACCTCGATGCCGAGTCCGGGGCCGGCCGGCGCGCGGACCATCCCGCCCTCATGCCAGATTGGATTTTTTACGAGATCGGTCTGCGCAACGACCGGGAAAGGCTTGAGCTCGAAAAGCCTCGCAGTTGGAGACGCCAGGGACAGATGCAGGCTGGCGGCAGTAAGGATGGCCGTGCTCCAGGCGTGGGCGTTGATGGTCAATCCATGCTCGGCGCAGAGTTCGTCGACCATGCGAAAACCGGTAATGCCTTCCGCGCGAGCCGGGTCCACACCGACCACGTCGACGGTTCCGGTTTCGATGAGACGCCTGTAGCCGGTCACCGTCCACTCGCGCTCGCCACTGCCGATCGGTACATCCACGGCGGCCTTGAGGGCACGATAGTCGTCGATGTGAGTCGGGTAGAACGGTTCCTCGATCCAGCCGATGTCGTATTCGGCCATCCGGCGCACCGTATCGATGCCGGTCTCGGCGTCCCATTTCACGCCGTTGCCAATGTCGACGATGATTTCGAAATCCTGGCCTAGAGCCGCACGCAGGTCGCGCACGAAATCGATGTCGCGCTCCGGATCGCGTCCGATATCGGCAAGACCTTTCTTGCCGAAACCGAGCTTGACGCCTTTGAAGCCCTGGTCCCTGAAACCAACCACCTCGGCCACGCATTCCTCGATGGTCGCCTTGTTGACATGGCTGGAGGCGTAAGCAGGCAGCGAGTCACGCGGACGGTCGGTGAGCAACGCATGGATCGGCCTGCCCTGCCGCTTGCCTTCGATGTCCCACAGCGCCATGTCGAGAGCGCTGTAGGCGAAGCAGGCGATCCCTCCTTCGCCGTACCACCAGGCATGGGCACGCAGCATGTCCCAGGCGCCGCGGACCGTGACCTCGCCGGCGTCCTTGAGCAATTTCCCCATGGCATCGACGATCAGAGCGGTCGCGGCGCAGGCCTCCGGCCACATGGCGATGCCCTCGCCCCAGCCGACGATTCCTTCCGCGCTCTCGACCCGCACCAGTGTCGTCATGCGCCGATTCGAATGGTCGTTCGGATCGGGATAGCCGATCACATAGGAACGAACCGCATCTACGCGCATGAAGGTCTCCTCACCCCGCCGGCGATCTGCACCAGAGCCAGCATCTGTTGACTAGCATCGGGGTCGCTGTTACGTCAAGAAGTGGACAGGCCACTTGGTCACTTTCGAATGGATATTCGTGAAAGAACCTGCCTGCCGGAGGAGATAGCCATTGTCGGATCGAAAGCCATACAGGCAACCTTCGACCCTGCGCCTTGCAGAATCCCTGGCCCCAACCCGCTCCCCAACTGCCCCTCAGTGCAATCGAAACCCCTCAGTGCAATCGAAATAAGTGATCATGAAAAAGCGCAAGGTTGTCGTCACCGACTACACTTTTCCCTCACTCACGCAGGAGGAGGCGGCAGCCAGCAGTTCCGGCGCCGAATTCAAGGCAGTTCAATGCCGGTCAGCGGATGAGGTGACCGAGGCTGTGCGCGATGCGGATGTAGCAGTCGTCCAGTTCGCCCCGATGACTTCAGCAGCCATGGACGGCCTGGCAAAGGACGCGGCGATCATCCGTTACGGCATAGGCTTCGACAATATCGACATACCAGCCGCCGTCGCGCGCGGGTTTCCGGTCGGCTACGTGCCTGACTATTGCGTCGACGAAGTCGCCGACCATACGACCGCGCTGATCCTCATGCATCTGCGCAAGATCGTCCCGCTGGATCTCAGCGTGCGAGCCGGCCGGTGGGCCGCGGTCGCCGTCGCGGAGCCGCTAAATTCGTACCGGGAAACGACCGTCGGCTTCCTTGGGCTCGGCCAGATCGGCCGCGCCGTCCTCGACCGGCTGCGGCCTTCGGGCTTCAGATTCATCGTCGCCGATCCGGCCCTGGATGATGCCGCCGCCAATGCGCTCGACGTCGAGAGGGTCGACCCGGAAACGCTTGTTTCCCGCGCCGATGTGCTGAGCCTGCATGCACCGGCGACTGCGCAGACGACCCATTTCGTGAGCGCTGGTCGGCTGAAGCGGATGAAACCAAACGCCTTCATCGTCAACACGGCGCGCGGCGCGCTGGTCGACGAGGCGGATTTGGCCGAAGCACTCAAGGCAGGAACAATCGCCGGCGCGGCGCTGGACGTTTTTCAGGCCGAGCCGCTGCCACCGGATTCACCGCTGCGCGATGCTCCCAACTTGACCCTGACGCCGCATGCGGCTTGGTATTCGTCCGCGGCGATCGAACGGCTCCAGTATCTCGTGGCGGCCGACATCGCAGCGCATCTGGCCGGAAAGCCCCTGCGCCGTCCGGTTCCGGGCTCCAGGCAGTAAGAAGGAAGAGGGAGGAAGATGCCGGACAAGGTCAATATAGGCGTCATCGGCGCAGGCTGGTGGGCGACGCTCGCCCACATTCCCGCGCTTGTCGCCAATCCACATGTCGGCGTGGTCGCCATCAACCGTCCCGACAAGGAGGGGCTGGACAAGGTGGCAAAAACCTTCGACCTGTCCCATGCCTATCTCGACGCGTCAGAGATGCTGGCGCGCGAGGACTTGCATGGGGTGGTGGTTGCTTCGCCGCATGTCCTGCATGCCGAGCACGCGACACTGGCGCTCGAGCGAGGCCTCAATGTGCTGATCGAAAAGCCGATGGCGACCTCGGCATCTGCCGCACGCGCCCTGGTGGCGCTTGCCGAGGCCAGGGGCGCCCAGATCATCATGCCCTACGGCTGGAACTACAAGCCGATGACCGACACGGCCCACCGGTTGATTAGGGAAGGCTGGGTCGGCGAGGTACGTCACGTCATTGCGCAGATGGCTTCGGCCCTCGCGGACCTGTTCGGCGGCGAGCCCATGCTGGAAACCAAAGACCATCTCTTCCGGCCACCCGTATCGACCTGGGCCGACCCCAATCGCTCAGGCGGTTATGGCTGGGGCCAGCTCACGCACGGGTTGGGTGCCCTCTTCCGGCTGGTCGACCTGGAGCCTGCCCGTGTTTTTGCACGAATGGGCCTGTCGCCGGCCGGCGTCGATTATTATGACGCCGCCGTGGTCGAATTCGCGAATGGCGCAACCATGGCGCTGTCAGGCTCGGCCACCGTGCCCAAGTCGCGCGGCTTCCAGGTGGACA
>JAEYXI010000418.1 GCA_023428515.1 Pseudomonadota bacterium
TCCTCATGCAGCCCCCCTTGCGCGGCGGAGATCATGAAGGCGCCGTTCTCGATGGCGCGGGCCCGCTGCAGGATGTGCCAATGCGCCTCGCCGGTCTGGCGGGTGAAGGCGGCGGGCGCGGTCAGCACCTCGGCGCCTTCAAGCGCCTCGGCGCGGAAAAGCTGCGGAAAACGCACGTCGTAGCAGATGGCGAAGCCGATCTTCGCGTCGCCGATATCGGCAACCAGCGCCTCCGCCCCGGGCTCGTAGGTCGCGGATTCGCGCCAGCTCTCGCCATTGTCGAGATCGACGTCGAACATGTGGATCTTGTCGTAGCGGGCAGCGAGCGAGCCGTCCGGTGTAAAGAAAAAGGCCCGGTTGGCGATCTTGTCGTCTTCCCTGAGGATGCCCGTCGAGCCGACATGCAGGAAGATGCCGAGCTCGGCCGAAAGCCGGCGTGCCGCGGCGACGATCACGTCATCCTTCTCCAGCTTGAAGGCGGCTGCGCGGTCGGCCTTGTCGCGGATGATGGCGCCGGTCATTTCCGGCGTCTGGACATAAGTCGCGCCATTCCCCGCGGCCTCGCGCACCAGGGCCTCGAAATCGACGACGTTGCGGCCCGGTTCCTTGCCGGAGCGCATCTGGACGGCGGCGGCCGTGAACTTGCCCATGCTGGAGACCCTAATTCATTTGTCCGCTGGCGAGCAGCCCATCAAGCCTGCCCTGACGTTCCAACTCGTGGAGGTCGTCGGAGCCGCCGACATGATAGCCGCCTATGAATATCTGCGGAAAGGTGCTGCGGCCGTTGGCGCGCGCGATCATTTCCTGGCGAAGGTCCGGCGAGAAACTGGCGTCGTGCTCCGTATAGGCGACGCCCTTGCGCTCAAGCAGCCGCTTGGCGGCGGAGCAATAGCCGCACATCGCCCGTGTATATATCGTCACGTCAACCATGGCCGTCCGTCAGCCCGACTGTCCCTTCGTCGACTATATAGGGTCCAGATCGCCGGGCAGGAAGTCCCCAGTTCCACGTCAGCCGTCCTCCAGGCCGCCCGTCGCGAGGTCTCCCGGCAGCACTCGGGCGAAGGTCAGGACGTCGACAGCGGCGGCGCCGCTTCGTTTCAGCGCCTTGGTGACCGACGCGACGGTCGCTCCGGTCGTATAGACATCGTCGACCACCAGCACGCGCCGCCCGCGCACCGAGATGTCGTGCTCCGGCGGCACCTTGAACGCCGCGCGGACATTGTCCTGGCGCTCGGAAAGGCCGAGCCCGACCTGCTGGCGGGTGACCTTGACGCGCTTGACCGCCATCGGCTCGAACGGCTTGCCCGACAGGGCGGAGACGGCGCGGGCGAGTTCGGCGGACTGGTTGAAGCGGCGGGAGAAGAAGCGCCGCCAGTGGAGCGGCACCGGCACGACGACATCCGCCTCAGTGACAAGTTCGACGCCGGCGCGCAGCATCCAGCGCGCCATCCACGGCGCAAGGTCGGTGCGGTCGCCATATTTCAGCGCCTGCACCATGCGGCGCGCGACGCCCGTATAGGCGACCGCCGCCCTGGTGCGCTCGAAGGGCGGCGGATTGGCGATCGCCTCGGCCGACAAGAACCCCTCGCCCATCTCGTACTGGAAGGGCGTGCCCATCACCGCGCACCAGGGTTTTTCGAGGAATCTGAGCTTCGGCCAGCATGCGCCACAAAGCGCGCCAGGCTCGGAAACCTGCCTGCGGCAGCCCGCGCAGACGGGCGGAAACAGCAGCCGAGCCGGCAATGCCAGCGCCCCTCGTGCCAGGCCTCCCATATAAGGCATCGCCTCACCCCTTGCGGTCGACGCGCGAGAATAGCAGAACGCAAACAGCGCGGCGGACTTTTCCATCGCCGCTCCGACGCCGGTAACAGGACGCTTCGACAGCCGTGACTGACGAACCGCAGCAGATCATCGACGCCCGCCTCGTGGTCGCCCGCAAGCGCCGCGCGGTCAGGCAGGCGGCCTCGGGCGCCGATTTCCTGATGCAGCGCGCCGCGGACGATCTCGCCGAGCGCCTTGCGACGGTCGGCCGGCGTTTTTCAAGGGCGGCCGCCCTTTTCAGCGTGACGCAGGCGGCGCGCGACGTCGTGCTCGCCTCGGGAAAGGTCGAGGAAGCCGTCAGGGTCGAGGCCGATGCGGCTTTTCTCGGTGGGGAAGCGGGTATTGTCGCGGCGCCGGGCCATGTTCCGCTCGATCCCGGCAGCATCGACCTCGCGGTATCGTTGCTTTCGCTACAGGACGAGAACGACATTCCGGGCATGCTGATCCAGATACGCCGCGCGCTGAAGCCCGACGGGCTGTTCCTGGGCGCCATGGCCGGCGCCGGCACGCTGGCCGAGCTACGCGAAAGCCTGCTTGCGGCGGAAGCGGAGCTTACGGGCGGCGCCAGCCCGCGCGTCCTGCCCTTCGCAGACGTCAGGGAAGCCGGAGCGCTGCTGCAGCGGGCAGGTTTCGCGCTTCCCGTCACCGACGTCGAAACGGTGACCGTGCGCTACGCCACCATGTTCGACCTGATGGCGGACCTGCGCGCCATGGGCGCGACCAACGTGCTGTCGGGGCGCTCGCGGCGGCCGGCGACGCGCGAATTCTTCGCGCGGGCGGCCGCCATCTACGCCGAACGCTTCTCCGACCCGGACGGGCGCATCCGGGCGACGTTCTCGTTCATCTGGATGTCAGGATGGACGCCGGACGCTTCGCAGCAGAAGCCGCTGAAACCGGGCTCGGCCGAGGTGTCGCTCGCCAAGGTCCTCGGAGGCGGCAAGCCGGAATGAGCTATTTGTTGAAGGCTTTCTGGATCTCGCGGTCCTGATCGGCGAACATACTGGCGACGCCATCGGCGACCCTGCCGACGCCGCCGACGATGGCCAGCGACACCAGTGCGATGATGAGGCCGTATTCGATCGCGGTCGCGCCGCTCGTGTCTGCCAAGAACCGCCGGATCAGTTGCATGACGCTCCCCTTTCGACGCAGACCCTAGCGTCCCACCCGTTAAGAAAGGTTAACGACGCAGCGTTAAGGAACATTGATGCCGCAGCGTTAAAAAACGTCGAACGGCTTCAATCGGAAGCCGAGGGCGCCTTAGCAGCCGCCGCTGCGCCGGCCGGCCGAGTCTATGATGCAGACCGAGCCCGGCTTCTGCAGCACGCTGCGGCGGACCGTGTAGGCGTCGCGCTGCCCGAGCGAACCGGTGGCCATGAAATCGAGCCTGTGCGTGCCCACGCTCTGCACCTTGGAATATCTGTCGGCCATCGGCGTAAGGATAAGCGCCAGCGCCACGGCCACCGAGCCGAACAGCAAGGCAAAGCGAA
>JAEYXI010000414.1 GCA_023428515.1 Pseudomonadota bacterium
GGCACGGCCGGAATGGTCATCATCGGGGCAGGGGAGTGCGGCGCGCGCGCTGCCTTCGCCTTGCGCGAGAACGGTTTTTCGGGGCCGGTGACGCTGGTCAGCGAGGAGGCGCATCTTCCCTACGAACGCCCGCCGCTCTCCAAGGAGGCGCTCACCCGCGACGAGCATCCCGAGCCGAAATGGATCGGGCTCGCCGAACGCTTTGCCGAGCACGGGATCTCGGTGCTGACGGGGCGGAGCGCGGTCTTGGTCGAGAGGAGCGGACAGTCGGTGAAACTCTCCGACGGCTCGACGCTCGCCTACGAAAAGCTGCTGCTCGCCACTGGCGCCGTGCCCCGGCAATTGCCGCTCGCGGCAGATGCGGGGCCGCGCTGCGTAACGCTCCGGAGCTTCGACGACGCGCTCGCCATCCGCAAGCTGCTCGTCGCCGGCATGCGGCTCATCGTCATCGGCGGCGGCTTCATCGGACTGGAGCTTGCCGCGAGTGCTGCAAAACGCGGTGTGGCGGTGACGGTGCTCGAAGCGCAGCCGCGCGTGCTGATGCGCGGCGTGCCGGAAGACATCGCCTCGGTCGTCGCGGAGCGCCATCAGGCCGAAGGCGCCGACATCCGGGCTGGCACGGGCATCGGCTCGATCTCCGGCGACGCCGATGCCGTGCGCGTGACACTCGCCGACGGGACCGAACTCACAGCCGACCTGCTGGTCGTCGGCATCGGCGCCGTGCCGGTCACGGGACTTGCCGAGTCCGCCGGGCTGGCGATCGACAACGGCATCGCCGTCGACCGTTTCCTTCGGACGTCCGATCCGAACATCTTTGCGGCCGGCGACTGCTGCTCCTTTCCGCTGGAGATCTATGGCGGGCGGCGCGTACGGCTGGAATCCTGGCGCAACGCGCAGGACCAGGGCACGCTCGCCGCGAAGAACATGCTGGGCGCGGAAGAACCTATCTCCGCCGTGCCCTGGTTCTGGTCGGATCAGCACGATCTCACGCTGCAGATAGCCGGGCTGGCAGAAGGCGCCGACCGTCACATCCGCCGCGATCTCGGCAACGACGCCTTCATCCTGTTCCACTTGGCGCCCGACGGCCGGCTGCTCGCCGCGAGCGGGATCGGGACCGGCAATGCGGTGGCGCGCGACATCCGGCTTGCCGAGATGCTGATCGCCAAGGGCGCAAGGCCCGACCCGGCAGCGCTCGCCTCGCCGGAGGCGAGGCTGAAGTCGCTGCTGGCAGGCGGATAAGCGCCATCATTGCCGCGCCCTGAGTTCCTTTCGCTCACGGGCCGTATCGCCGCCTCCGGCGGCTGGCCCTCCGCGAGGTCGCACCGTCAGGCGCGAGGCCCGCTTGGGCTTGCGGCGCGTTTCACCGTTGCCACGCCCTGCTTTCGCAGTCTGGCTTTTTTCAAAGAACGCTCCCTGCCGCGGAGGGAGAAGTTGGGAAGCGGGACGCGGTGGCCGAGCCTCTCAAACTAGAAATCGCGGCGCAGCTTCCCGCGCCCCGCCGGCGTTCTTTGGCCGTTCCATTCCCTGCGAAGGACCTTCCGGCTTGTGATTCCAAAACGTGGGATCACGTTGTCGCCGGTGGTTTCTACGTGCCGACGCCAAGGACATACCAGCGTCTTGTCCCCGTCGCTCTCGCGCGAGGAGTCGTGGAACTCCGGAACGACCCTCGGCCTCCACGGCCACGTTAGCCGTTTCACCCGAGCGCCGGTTCCTCCCCGCAAACCACCGTCATGATCGGCGTTCCCGCAGGAGAAACTGCAGCCAGTGTGAGGGAGGCCAGAGAGGTGTGAGTGCAGTTGCGAAAAGTTTTTCGCAACGGACTGAGCGCGTTCCCCTGCTTCAGCAAAAAGGCGAAGTCGTTCCAAAAGCTTAGCCGGAAGTGCAGGCGACGACAAAAATAGTCAGTTGCGAATGACAGGATGAAATTTATCCACGCCGAACCATGTCAGAAGCGCTGCGACGCCGTTAATGCAGCACCAGCACGTCCTCGGGCGAGAAGCTGATCTCGGCCTTTTCGCCGACGGTCGGCGGCGGGGAGGCAGGGCTGTTGAAGGTGTCGAGCGAGACGGCCTCCTTGCCGAGGCCGACACGCACGCGGATGACGGAGCCCAGGAAGCTGACCTCGGAGATTTCGCCGCCGAGCGTCGCGTCGCGGCCGGCGGTCCTGCCCAGCGATATCGCTTCGGGGCGCAGCGCGAGCGACAGCGTGTCGCCGGCCTTGGAGCCGTTGAGCTTACCCTTCAGCGTGACTTCGCCGGCGCCCACCTTGCCCTTGCCTGCCGACGCGTCGGTGACGGTGCCTTCGAGCACGTTCAGCGTGCCGACGAAATTCGCGACGAATTTCGTCGAGGGGCGGTTGTAGATCTCGAAAGGCGTGCCGACCTGCTCGGCCTTGCCGCCATACATGACGACGATGCGGTCGGAGATCGACAGCGCCTCTTCCTGGTCGTGGGTGACGAAGACGGTAGTGATGCCGAGTTCCTTCTGGATGGCGCGGATCTCGTCGCGCAGCGACACGCGCACCTTGGCGTCGAGCGCCGACAGCGGCTCGTCGAGCAGCAGGAGCTTCGGCTTCGGCGCGATGGCGCGGGCGAGCGCCACGCGCTGTTGCTGGCCGCCGGAGAGCTGGTAGGGGTAGCGGTCGCCGAACTGCGGCAGCTTGATCAGCTCGAGCATCTCGGCGACGCGTTTGTCGCTGTCGGCCTTCGGCACGCCGGCGACCTTGAGGCCGAAGGCGATGTTCTGCGCCACTGTCAGGTTGGGGAACAGCGCATAGGCCTGGAAGACCATGCCGATGTTGCGCTGGTTGGGCTTCAGCCGCGTCACGTCCTTGCCGGCGATGGAGATCGAGCCGGCGGTCGGCTCCTCGAAGCCGGCGACCATCCTGAGCACCGTCGTCTTGCCGCAACCGGACGGTCCGAGGAAGGAGATGAACTCGCCGGTGCCGACGTCGAGGTTGAAATCCTGCACGACGGTCGCATCGCCGAAGCTTTTCTTGACCCGTTGGATGGAGAGGAAGGAGTCAGCCATCAGTATCGGTCCTTAGTTCGGACGGTTGGCGGATTTCGGCGCGTAGCGCGCCAGGAACTGGATTACCGACATGCAGCCCCAGGTGATCGCGAAGGCAATGATCGCGAGCGCTGCCGGTTCGTAGGCGCGGTTGGCGCCGATATTCTGCAGATAGGGGCCGAAGGCCGGACGGTTGAGGAGCGAGGCCATGGTGAATTCGCCGATGACGATGGCGAAGGTCAGGAAGGCGCCCGACAGCACCGCGATCAGCACGTTGGGCAGGATGACGCGCGCGATGATGGTGGTCCAGCCGGCGCCGAGGATCTGGGCGGCTTCGGTCAGCGTGCGCACGTCGATGGTTCTCAGCCCCGTATCCACGGCGCGATACATATAGGGCAAGGCGAGCGTCGCATAGCCGATGATGAGCAGGACGTCGGTGCCGCGCGCCGAGGCGAGGAAGGGCAGCGGCGAGTTGGAGCCGTACATGCGGATATAGCCGAAGACGATGACGATCGCCGGGATGACCAGCGGCAACAGCGTGATGAACTCGACCAGCGGCCTCAGATACGGCATGCGCAGCCTGATCCAGTAGGCGGTCGGCACCACGACCAACACGCCGAGGATGATGGTGAAGATGGCGACCACCACCGAATAGCCGAAGGTCGCCTGGAAGCGGGGATCGCCGAGCACGACCTGGTAGGCGTCGAAGGAATAGGTGCCGCGACGCATGCGCAGCGAGAATTCCAGCGTCGCGATCAGCGGGATGAAGAAATAGGCGGCACCGACGATGAAGGCCGCCCAGGCCCAGAAGCGCCCCGACTTCATTTCAGCCACCTCTCGGAGCGGGTGCGGAACCAGATGTAGAAGGCGTTGGCGAGGCCGGTAATGAAGATCATGCCGAAGGCGAGCGCGTAGCCGAGATGCGGGTTGTTGAGCACGTCGCCTCGTATCTGCGCATAGAGCAGGATCGGCACGATGTTAAGCGAGGAGCCGGTCAGCGCGTAGGCCGTGGCGATGGCGCCGAAGGAGTTGGCGAAAAGCAGGATGACCGTGCCGAGGAAGCTCGGCCAGAGCACCGGGATGACCACCATGCGCCAGTACTGCCACTGGCTGGCGCCGAGCGTCGCGGCGGCCTCGCCCCATTCGCGTTTCAACCCGTCGATCGCCGGCGTGATGATGACGATCATCAGCGGGATCTGGAAGAACAGATAGGTGAGCGTCAGGCCCCAGAAGGAGAGGATGTTGAAGCCGAAGTCGCGATAGATGTCGATGCCGACATAGCGCAGCAGCACGGTGACGAGGCCGAGGCGACCGAGCGTTGCCAGGAAGGCGAAGGCGAGCGGCACGCCGGCGAAGTTCGAGGCGACGCCGGAAAAGGTCATGGTCGTGGAGCGCACCCAGTTCGGCAGGCCGCCGCGCACGATGGCGATCGCCATGGCAAGGCCGATCAGGGCGCCGAGCACCGAGGAGGCGAAGCTGACCTTGATCGAGATCCAGTAGGCCGCGAGGATCGACGGCTGGAACAGCGCGCGGATGTTCTCGAAGGTGAACTCGCCTGCGGGATTCTGGAAGGCGCCGAGGATCAGGTAGCTGGTCGGCAGGATCAGGAAGAGAAGGGCGAACAGGAAGAACGGCGCAACGCCCAGCCATTGCGTCGGCAGACGAACGCCTGCACCGCTGGTCGGCGGTGCGGACCTGGCCGCCGCCGGATCGGAAACGGTGATGTCTGTCATGGCCGCCAGCCCGCGCTCGCTTCGTTTGCCGCAATTCCGGTCCGGAAAACGGTTTTCACCGTGCCGCAAAATTGCGACAGATGCGAGT
>JAEYXI010000530.1 GCA_023428515.1 Pseudomonadota bacterium
CGACGGCCTCGTCGAAGCCGCGAAGGACATCGTCGAGGGCAAGATCAGGGGGCGCGTCGTCGTCGAGATGTGAAGGCGCCGATGCCGAAACCCGTTGTTTTCAGGGATTTCAGGCCAACCTCTAAAATTCGAACGATCGGCCAAAAGCTTCCCTAATCTGTCTCTGCCAAGAAGTGCCCATGACCACGGGCTTAGGGCAGAGCGACAGAACGGCAGCAGCCACCGACGCCGCCGGCGCCGAGGCTGACGCCGCGACGCGCCGGCTGGTGGCCGCGCCGCCACTGGCGCCGGAGATGCCGAAGCGGATGCCTCGCCCGCTTTCTTTTGCGACCGTCGTCGCCATCATCCTGCTTGCCGGCGCGGCGCGGCTCACTGGCGCGCCGGATTACCTCGTCATTTCCCTGGCGGTGATCGGCGTTGTCTGCCTCGTCATCCTGGCGCGCGCGATCCGCGCCGAGAATCGCGCCCGGTCCATCATGTCGGAGAGCACCGCGCGCAATCGCGCCGAAATCGAGACGCTTGCCGACCGCATGTGGGAGCTGCAGGAAAGGGAGGAGCGCTTTCGTGGCCTGATCGTCGCGCTCGGCGACCTCGTCGTCCATCGCGATCGGGAGGGCGGCATCGTCTATGCAAACAAGGTCTTCGCCGAATTGGTCGGCGTCGACCAACGCGATCTCGTCGGCCAGACGCTCGCCAAGCTTGGCGTCGACGTCGGCATCGTGCCCGATGCGGCCTTTGCCGACGGCGAGTGCCTGAGTTCGACCGATGTCGCGATCCGTTCGCCCGGCGGCATCCGCTGGTTCTCCTGGATCGAGTTGTCGGTGCGCGACAAGGCCACCGACCACGTCTCCCACCGCGCCATCGCCCGCGACATCACCTCGCGCAAGCGGGCGGAAACCGCGCTGATCAACGCGCGCGAGCGCGCCGAATATGCCAGCCAGGCCAAGTCGCGCTTCCTCGCCACGGTGAGCCACGAGATCCGCACGCCGATGAACGGCATCATGGGCATGGCGAAACTGCTTGCCGATACCGAATTGTCGCCGGAGCAGCGCACCTATGTCGGCGCGGTCTCGACCTCGGCCGCCGCGCTGCTCGCCCTGATCGAGGACCTGCTCGATTATTCCAAGATCGAGGCCGGTCGCTTCGATGCCGAGCCGCAGCCCATGTCGCCGCGCGAACTCGCCGACAATGTGGTCGAGCTTCTCGCCGCAAAAGCCTTCGCCAAGGATATAGGGCTCGGCTGCCATGTGGCGCCCGAAGTGCCGCAGATGATCACGGCCGATCCCGGCCGCGTGCGGCAGGTGCTGCTCAACCTGCTCGGCAATGCGATCAAGTTCACCGACGCCGGCGGCGTGCTGCTGACTGTGACAAGGACGAAGGGCGACGAGGGAGACATGATCCGGTTCTCCGTCTCCGACACCGGGCCGGGTCTGAGGCCAGAGGACACGGACCGGATATTCGAGGAGTTCGAACAGGCCGATGGGAGCTCGACCCGTACGCATGGCGGCGCCGGGCTGGGCCTCGCAATCTCGAAGCGTCTCGTCGACTCGATGGATGGGACGATCTCGGTCGTCAGCCAGCCCGGAAAGGGGTCCGACTTCGCGTTCGAGATACCCGCGACGTCCCCGCAGGATGGCAATCAGATGCGCGGCCAGGTGCTCAACGACCGCAAGGTCGTCGTGTTGTCGAAGAATGCCGTCGAGGCCGAAGCCATCGCCATGACGGTCCGCGCCTATGGAGGGACCGTCGAGATCGCGGCCACCGTCGGGCAGGCGGCGGCGATGGCAGGCGGCTGCAATGCCCTGCTCGTCGATGCCGCCATCGAGAAGGCGGACGGCAGGGTGCTCAAGCGCCTGCGCCAGGGCGGCTTCCCGACGGCCGATGCGATCACCATGATCACGCCGACCGACCGCGGCATGCTGGGCGAATTCCGCGCCAGCGGCTATTCCACCTTCCTTGCGAGGCCGGTCCGCGGCGAGACCCTGTTGAGGGTTCTTCTGGCAAGCATCGCGGCGCCCCAGCCGCCGGTCGAGACGACTGCGCGCCAGACTGCATCCGCAGCACCCCGCGCCAACAACAGGTTGCCAGGGCTTGCCATCCTCGTCGCCGAGGACAACGACATCAACGCCATGCTGGCGCGCGCAACGCTTCTCAAGGCGGGCCATCGGGTGGATATCGTCGGCAATGGCAAGGCCGCCGTCGAAGCGGTTACCGGCGGTGGCCGCAAGCGGCGCTACGACGTCGTCCTGATGGATCTTCACATGCCCGTCATGGACGGCCTCGACGCCATCGCCGCGATCCGCCGCTACGAGGAGGAGGTTGGCGTCCCGCCGGTGCCGATCATGGTGCTCTCCGCCGATAGCCAGGAGAAGACGCGGCACGCGGTCCTCGCGCACGGCGCCAGCGGCTTCGTCACCAAGCCCATCGATCCGGAAGCGCTGGTGCGTACCGTGGAAGAACGCGCGGCGGCCTGATTTTCCGCGACGGTCCAAAGCCGGTTTCCCACATCGTTCTTGAGCCGGCTGCGTTTCTGCTGGGTCGGCGAACTATTGCCCGGTCTGCCCGATCACGGTACTGTCACAGTCCTGTAGCAAAGCGTGCGTATCCCGCCCCAGGAGAGGGACGGCTCGAAGGAGAATCACCCGTGCAGCCTTTGCCGGATCGTGAAGCTCATCCTGTCGCCGTGCAGGCGATGTTCGCCGAACGCTTTGCCGAAAGTGCGCTGCCGGCCGTGCCGCTCGGGCGCATAGGCACGCTGGAAGTGCGCCTCGCCCGCAATGCCGCAGAGATCGTGGTTGCACAGGAAGTCCGCTACCGCGTTTTCTATGAAGAGCTTGGCGCCAGCCAGGTCGGGATGGGCGCCGCCATGGGGCGTGACGTCGATCGCTTCGACGAAGTCTGCGACCATCTCCTGGTGTTCGACACCTCGCTTCCCGGCCCCGATCACCGCCGCGTCGTCGGCACCTACCGGCTGCTACGGCAGGAGATTGCCGCCGAGGCCGGAGGCTTCTATTCCGAGGACGAGTTCGAGCTGAAGACACTGGTCGCGCGTCATCCGGGCCAGCGTTTCCTCGAGCTCGGACGCTCCTGCGTCCTGCCCGAATACCGCTCCAAGCGGACGATCGAGATCCTCTGGCAGGGCATTTGGGCCTACATCAACCACTATCGCATCGGCGTGATGACCGGCTGCGCCTCCTTCCACGGCACGGTGCCGGCGGCGCATGCCGAGGCGCTGTCCTATCTGGCGCATCATTGCCGCGCCCGGATGGAATGGGATGTCCGCGCCGTCTCCGGCCGCTACTGCCCGATGGACCTCATGCCCGCGGAAGCGATCGGCATGAAGTCGGCGCTGGCGGCCATGCCGCCGCTCAGCAAGGGCTATCTCCGAGTCGGCGCGAAGGTCGGCGCCGGCTGCGTGATCGACCGCCAGTTCGGCACGGTCGACGTCTTCATCGTCATGCCGGTCAAGGAAATCTCCGCCCGCTATGTCAGCTACTACAGCGGAGAGGCCGAGCGCTTCGCGGCCTGAGCGGGCGATGCCGGAAGGTCAGGGCGCCCGTCGCAAGCTGCTCGCCGCGCTCGATGGCCTGCCGGAAGTGGTGGAAGCCACCTCCTATGGCTATCCCGCCTTCAAGGTCGGCAAGAAATTCCTCTGCCGCATCAAGGATGACGACACTCTGGTGGTGACCTGTCCGCTGGAGGAGAAGGAGATGCTGATGGCCGCGGCGCCGGGCATCTATTTCGAGACCGATCACTACAAGGGCTGGTCCGCGGTGCTTATCCGCATCGGCGAGATCGAACCGGACGAACTTGCCCACCGGCTGCGCAAGGCGTGGCTTACACAGGCGCCAAAGCGCCTCGCCAGGCAGTACCTCGCTGAAAATGGCGGCTGATCAGGGAATGTCTTCGGGCCGCCGTCCCGGACGGCTCCTGTAGGTCGGGAAGCTCCAGCCGAATTTCAACGCTCCGCCGCGTATGACGAAAGCCGCGGCGAAGGCGAGCAGGGCTGCGACCGGGTCCGGCAGGCCGCCGAGATCGGCGAAGGTGAAGACGGCAGCGCCGGTCAGGGCCGCGGTCACGTAGATTTCGGGCTTCAGCAGCACCGACGGCTCGCCAGCCAGGAGGTCGCGCAATATGCCGCCGAAGGTCGCCGTCAGCATGCCCATGACGATGGCGACCACGGGGGATCCGGTGGCGGCCATGCCCTTGGCGGCTCCGAGTGCCGAATATGCCGACATTCCGAGCGCATCGAGCCACAGCAGCAGCTTGTAGCGGGATTCGAGCCGGTGGGCGGCGAAGAAGACAAGGATGCCGATCGCCGCGCAGACCAGCACATAGGCATGGTCGAGCACCCAGAAGACCGGAACGTCGAGGATGAGGTCGCGAAACGTACCGCCGCCGATGCCGGTCACGCTCGCCAGGAAAATGAAGCCGACGATGTCGAGTTGCTTGCGCGATGCCGCCAACGCGCCCGTGGCGGCGAAAACAGCCACGCCTGCGTAGTCGAGCAGCAGGAGGGACCCCAAGGGAATGGAGAATAGCGAATTGAACATAGCGGCCTCCGCCTTGGCGCAGATTAGCCGCTAATTCCCCAACCGCTACTCCCCTGCTTGCGCAAAAATCAGGCGTCCGTCTCGGCCTGGCCGTTCACCGGGCCGGGTTCGGCGGGCGCTTCGCTCGGCTGTTTCGGGCCGCCTTTGGCGACGCCCACCATGGCCGGGCGTAGCACCCGGTCGCCGATCGAATAACCCGTCTGCACGACCTGCACGACCGTGTTGGCCGGCACGTTGGGATTGGGCACCTCGAACATCGCCTGGTGGAAGTTCGGATCGAACTTCTCGCCTTCGGGCTCAAGTTTCTTGACGCCGTGGCGCTCGAGCGCGGCGAGCATCGCGCGTTCGGTGATCTCGACGCCTTCAATCAAGGCCTTGAAGCCGGCATCCCCGGCCGCCTTCACGTCAGCGGGAATGGCATCGAGGGCGCGCCGCAGATTGTCGGAGACCGACAGCATGTCGCGGGCGAAGTTGGCGATGGCGTAGGTGCGCGCATCATGGACGTCCCGCGCCGTGCGCCGGCGCAAATTCTCCATGTCGGCCGCGACGCGCAGCGCGCGGTCCTTCAGCTCCTCGTTTTCCTTGAGCAGCCGGACGACGGCTTCGTAGTCGCCGTCAACCGCACCTTCGGTCCTTTCGGCCTGGGTTCCGGAAGGCTGAGCCGTCTCGGCCGGCTTGCTCTCGGAAAGCTTGTCGTCCTTGGGCGCGCGTTCGTCTTTTGCGTGGTCGCTCATACCATGGTCCGTCAGTATTGGAAGTTGCGTCGCATATCGATGTTCGGGGCACAAAAATCAAGGGCAACCCGCCTTTCCGACGGCATCCGCCGTGCCTCGCAGCGAACCGCTGGAAATTAAATCAAACTTTACCTTGTTGGCCGGTGCCGCTTGCGCCCGGCTGACGTGACTGGAACCATTCATATGCGGGGAAGTTTCCTAACCGACTAAAGCTTGGAAGAACCATGACCCGCAACAGACAAGACAACTCGAACATATTGCAGGAGGAGATCCGCCGGCAATTCGGTTCGGCGGGAACCGTGCGCTTCCTGCATACTTTGCCTACCTTTCAGGTCGAGTCCGGTATGCCCGAGCGATTCCGGAATCTTCTTTCGGAATTGGATCGGGTGGAATCCGACCAGAGCGGTTCGGGAATGAACGGGCGCGGCAGCTGATCTTAGCCGCGTCGGAATCAAAAGGGTCGCCGGCCCGAAAAGCTGGCGGCCCTTTTGCTTAGTTGGAGGGGCCGGAATCCGGGCCGCTTATCGCCTCTAGTGCGATCGCACCCGGCGCCAGGAGTATTTCCCGGGCTTGGCGTCGGCGCTGACCGCCGGCTGGTAATGCAGGTCGAGTCCGCCGATCTCGCCTCTCTCCAGCCTTTCGAGCAGCACCGGATGCGTTATCTCGAACTCGTCGAAGCCGACCCTCAGCATGTGCGGCAACTGGTCGACCAGAACCTGGCCGGTGGCGCGGATGCTGCCCTCGAACCCGTGGCGCGAGCGCAGCAGCTCGGCCTTGGAGAAGGAGCGCCCATCGCTGAATGCCGGAAAGGCCAGCGCCACCAGCGACAGCTGGTCGAGATGGTCGACGATGGCGTCAAGCTTGTCGCCGGGCTGCAGCAGCACGCCAAGCCGTTCCCTGGCGGATATCCGCTGCTCCGGGTCGAGGCCGAGGAATGCCTGGAGCGGCAGGATGAAACGGCCGTTGCCGATCAGCGCGGCGGCGCTTTCGGCATGCGTCCACTCGTCCTCGCGAAAACCCGCCGGCGTCCACAGGCGTGGCGCGGGCGGCGTCGGCGCGCCGGATTCTGGTTTCGTCTCGGTCATGGGGGCGAGCATATGGACTATTCTTCTTCCTGTTTCCAGTGCGGCCTGAGGGAACGGGATGACGGTGGGCATGCGGCTAGAGCGAGGCGTCGGTCAGCGACGCGTCGAGCCCGGAGAGATGGATGCCGCACTCGATCTTGGCCTGGCCGGCCCAGCGGCCGCTGCGGGCGTCCTCGCCCGGTTTCACCGGCTGGGTGCAGGGGAAGCACCCGATCGACAGGTAGCCATAGGCGACCAGCGGGTTCTCGCGCAGGCGATGCGAGCGCATGTAGTCGGCCTGGTCGGAGGTCGTCCAGCGCGCCAGCGGATTGATGCGCACGCGCGGTCCGACCGCCTCGAATACCGGCAGTGCGGCCCGCGTCGCCGCCTGATGACGCTTGCGCCCGGTGAACCAGGCGCGGAACGGTGCGACGCCGCGCGCCAGCGGCTCGACCTTGCGGACATCGCAGCAGGCGTCGGTATCGGTCTGGTGCACCCTGCCGTCGGGGTCGATCCGCTCCAGCGTGGCTTCGTCGGGCGTCAGCACGCGCACATCCGTCAGGCCGAAATCGGCGATCAGCGCGTCGCGATAGCTCAGCGTCTCCTCGAAATGTTTGCCCGTGTCGAGGAAGAGCACTGGAAGGGTGCGGTCGACGCGCGCGATGATGTCGAGCTGCACCGCCGAATCCGCGCCTAAGGAGGAGACCGCCGCGATGCCGTCGGTAAACTCCTCGCGGATCGCAAGCTCGACGATCTTCTCGGCCGTCAGATGGCCGTAGAGCGCCTCGAGGCTCGCGGCGTGGCCGAGGGCCTCGGCTTCGCCGTCACGCGGCCTTGGCTTCGCCAGCATAGAGCGCCTCCTTGAACGGCGCGGGGCCGACCCTGCGAT
>JAEYXI010000554.1 GCA_023428515.1 Pseudomonadota bacterium
CCAAGCGTTACGAAGACCAGTACTGAGCCTGAATAGAGCATGGTTCCGAGGACCGGTGCGTCCGGTCCGACGGTCATGCGGAAAACCATCAGAGGCCGTGGCCTCTTGAACAACTAGAAGGAAGACAGCCCATGCGCCACGGTTTCAAAGGCCGTCGCTTCGCCCGCAGTGTCAGCCACCGCAAGGCGATGTTCGCCAACCTCGCCGTGTCTCTCATCGAGCACGAGCAGATCGTCACCACCCTCGAGAAGGCGAAGGATTTGCGCCCGATCGTCGAGAAGCTTGTCACGCTGGGCAAGCGCGGCGACCTGCATGCACGCCGCCAAGTCATCGCACAGATCGGCAACGAAGGCGTCGTCAAGCGCCTGTTCGAGACGGTCGCGCCGCGTTATGCCGACCGCCACGGCGGCTATCTGCGCATCATGAAGGCGGGCTTCCGCCACGGCGACAACGCCGCGATGGCGGTCATCGAGTTCGTCGATCGCGATACTTCGGCCAAGGGTGCTGCCGACCGCGCCCGCGCGGAAGCCGAGGATGCCGAGGGCGAGGCCGTAGCGGCTTAATTCTCCTGGTTTTCGCGAAACAGTTTAAGGGGCCTTCGGGCCCCTTTTTCGTTGCGCCCGCTCCGGCAGCGACCCATCTGGAAGCATCTGGTCACTGGGTTCGTCTTCATGCGCGCACATTTCGCCACCATCTGGTTTTTGACGGCTGCCATGGCACTTGGAGGATCGACCGGGCCTAGTCTCGCACAGGAGGAAATCATGCTTCCCAATACAGTTCGCGCCGGCGATCTTGCCCAGGTGCGCCTCCTTGCAGGAAAGGCGGATCTGGCGGCGCGCGACACGCAGGGGCGCACAGCCCTTCTGCTCGCGACCCATGCGGATCATGTCGAGATCGCACGCGTGCTCATCGAGGCGGGTGCCGACGTCAACGCCAAGGACGGCTTAAAGGATACGCCGTTCCTCTACGCGGGAGCGGAAGGGCGCGACGAAATCCTGAAACTCATATTGGCGACCGGGAAGGCAAAGCTCGACGATACCAATCGTTATGGCGGCATCGCGCTCATCCCGGCGGCGCATCACGGGCACCCGACGACGGTCGCGATCCTGCTCGAAGCAGGCCTTGACGTCGATCACGTCAACAACCTTGGATGGACAGCGCTGCTCGAAGCGGTGATCCTCGGCGACGGTGGCCCGATCTATCAGGAGATCGTTGGCCTATTGGTGGATGCCGGCGCGCAGCAGATTCCGGACGGTGAGGGCGTCACACCGCTGGAGCACGCGAAGAGACGCGGCTTCGATGCGATCGCGGCGAGGATTGCGGCAGGTCCGAAGCGATAGGACCTGCTTCAGCAGCCGATAATGTACCGGCTGTATTTGCCCGTGATGTATTTCGCGACCACGACGACCACCACGCTGATCGAGATGACCAGGACGCTGTAGATCGCAAGGTCTGTCACTGGTTCGCCGACATGCGGCGAGAGCGGCGCGGGCAGCCGCATGAGCACGGCAATGACGATGCCGTGGACGAAGAACAGCCCGAAGCTGATGTCGGCGATGAAGCTCAACGGTCCTTTCAACCAGCCGCCCACATGGGTGAGCAGGCCGCAGAATAGCAGGATGCCGATATATTTCTGGACGAGCATCGCGTCGAACCCGACGAAGCCCAGACCGTCGCTCGGATAGCGCTCGAGATTGCCCGGAAAATGCATGATCATCGCCTGCACCGAGGCGATGGCGAGGATCGCGCCGACCAGCCCGGCAATCACGATCGGCCGGCTGATGAAATCCATGATCGGCTTGCGGTATTCGCAGAACAGAATGCCGAACATGTAGAAATTGGCGAAATAGAAGAAGCACTGGATCGGGTTGAGGTTGTCGACGGGCCGCACGACCCAGAACGCGATGGCGAGGGAAGCGGCCAGGACGGCCGCGCGCCAGCCTTTCGACAACTCGATGAAGCGGTCGAAGAGCGGAGATGCCAGGAAGACGAGGAAGATGAAGGGAATGTACCAGTAGGCCGTGACCATGCGGCCGGTGGAGAAGAGCACGATAAAGTCGACGAAATAGCTGTGCGGGTAGGCCACGCCTTCCTTCACCGCGGTGACGGAGAATGGTCCGAGCCATATCTCCGCCAAGGCGAGGGGAGTAGCCAGGACCAGGTATGGCAGGCCTACATACAGCGCCTTCTTGCGCATGAAAGCGCCATAAGCGACGCGCCCGTAGAACACCTGCCGGTACAGGAAACCGGAGATGAAGACGAAATAGGCGGTGCCTCCGGTGATGAGCGCCGGGATGATATTGAGCCACGTTACGCGCGTCTGCGGGTCCTCGTCGACGAAATGCGTCCAGGACACGGCATAGGTGTGGCCGGCGATGATCAACAGGATCGCCACGGCACGAAAATACTCGATATAGGCGATGTGTTCGCGCGGCTTTGGCTGCGCCGCTGGCGGCGCCACGGCGACATCGATCGCGCGGCCGTCTTGAACCGAAGCGACATGATTCATAGGCGAACTCTGGAAGGTCGGGGGCCTTTGGCTGGTATGTACCACTTCGTGGCGAAGGGTGAATGAAATTCTTAACGGAAGGTTAACGATGGCAGATCGCCGTCAGATCGGCTGTTCTTTCACCCCGTGCTCGATGAGCCATTTATTTTGCACATTCCTCGTGAAAATGGCATCCGTTCACCCAAACTGAGGGATTCGCATGCGTTCCACCCGAATTGGTCTGGTTCTGATCGTCTCGTTGTTGTTGGCTGCCCCTGCGGGGTTGGTCGCTGCGCAAGAAGGCGAGGGGTTGAGCGACGTGCTGACCGACCTGCTTCGCGGCACTGAAGCCAACGGCCCAACGGCCGGTCCCGACCGCAGGGTTCCCTTTGGCCGTGAAGAAATGCAGCTCTCCTTTGCGCCGTTGGTCAAGGAGACCGCACCGGCTGTCGTCAATGTCTACGCTTCCAAGCAGGCCCGCGCGGTGCGTTCGCCCTTCGAAGGCGATCCCTTCTTCGAAAGGTTCTTCGGGCGCCAGATGCGGCCGCGCGTGCAGAACTCGCTGGGTTCGGGTGTCATCGTGGATGCGAGCGGCCTCGTCGTCACGAATTTCCACGTTATTCGCGACGCCGATGAAGTGAAGATCGCCATGTCCGATGGACGCGAGTTCACCAGCAAGGTTCTGCTGAAGGACGAGTCGCTCGACCTGGCTATTCTGAAGATCGACTCGCCCGAACCTTTCCCCACCGTGCCGATCGGCGATTCCGATGCGCTCCAGGTGGGCGACCTCGTGCTCGCTGTCGGCAATCCGTTCGGCGTCGGCCAGACCACGACGAGCGGCATCGTCTCCGCACTGGCGCGCAGCCATGTCGGCGTGTCGGACTTCGGCTTCTTCATCCAGACGGATGCGGCGATCAATCCCGGCAATTCCGGCGGCGGCCTGATCAACATGGCCGGCCAGCTGGTCGGCATCAATACGGCCATCTTCAGCCGGAGCGGCGGCTCGATCGGCATCGGCTTCGCCATTCCCTCGAACATGGTGCGCGCCGTGACGCAGGCTGCCGCCAGCGGCAGCGATTTCTTCGAGCGGCCTTATCTGGGCGCCGACTTCGAGGAAGTGACGGCGCAGATTGCGGAATCGCTCGGCATGGAGCGGCCGACCGGCGCACTGGTGAGCTCGGTGGCCCCCGATGGCCCATCCGCGAAGGCGGGGCTCCGGCCCGGCGACGTGGTGCTTACCATGAACGGCACGGCGATCGAGCATGTCGATGCGCTGAGCTATCGCCTGGCGACGCAGACGATCGGCGCAACGGCGGAACTCAAGGTGCTCTCGCAGGGCGATGAGAAAAACGTCAGCGTCGAGCTGGTCCGCGCCCCCGAAGGCATGGGCGCCGAGGTCACGATCCGCGGCCGCAGCCCGTTCGCTGGCGCGAAGGTCGCCGAGCTGTCGCCTCATCTGGCGCAGCGGCTGGGACTGAACGCGGACATCAAGGGCGTCACGGTGATCGACATCGACCGCAACTCGCCGGCGGCGGGCTTCGGCCTGCAGCCGAAAGACATTGTCCGCGAGGTGAACGGCGAGGAGATCGACACGGCCGAGAAGCTGAAGAAGGTAGCGGAGACGCCTTCGCGCTGGTGGCGCTTCACGGTCGAACGTGACGGCCAGCTTCTGCGCCAGACGCTCAGGTACTGATGGCGGACCTTTTCGGCGCGGACGAACCGGTCAAGGCGCGTACGGCAGCGCCGCTCGCCGATCGGCTGCGGCCGAAGACGCTCGCCGAGGTCGTCGGCCAGGAGCACCTGACCGGCGAGGACGGCGCGCTGACCAGGCTGATCCGGTCCGGCTCGCTCGGCTCGATGATCTTCTGGGGTCCACCCGGCACCGGCAAGACGACAGTCGCCAGGTTGCTGGCCGGCGAGACGAAGCTCGCCTTCGAGCAGATCTCGGCGATCTTCTCCGGCGTCGCCGATCTGAAAAAAGTGTTCGAGGCGGCCAAGCTGCGCAGCCGGAACGGCCGGCAGACTTTGCTCTTCGTCGACGAGATCCATCGCTTCAACCGCGCCCAGCAGGACAGCTTCCTGCCGGTCATGGAGGACGGCACGATCGTGCTCGTCGGCGCGACGACGGAGAACCCGTCCTTCGAACTCAACGCCGCTCTTCTTTCGCGCGCACGCGTGCTGGTCTTCCATACGCTCGGCGAAGAAAGCCTCATGCAATTGCTGGCCCGCGCCGAGGAAGTCGAAGGCATGCCGCTGCCGCTCGACGAGGAGGCAAGGGCGGTCCTCTTGCGCATGGCCGACGGCGACGGCCGCGCGGCGCTGACGCTGGCGGAGGAGGTCTGGCGCGCGGCAAAGCCCGGCGAAGTGTTCGATGCGGAAGGACTGCAGCGGATCGTCCAGCGGCGTGCGCCGGTCTACGACAAGAGCCAGGACGGCCACTACAATTTGATCTCGGCGCTCCACAAGTCGGTGCGCGGCTCGGACCCGGACGCCGCCCTCTATTATTTGGCGCGCATGCTCGATGCCGGTGAGAACCCGCTCTATCTCGGCCGCCGCCTGGTGCGCATGGCGACCGAGGACATCGGGCTTGCCGATCCGCAGGCGCTGGTGATCGCCAATGCCGCCAAGGACGCCTACGATTATCTGGGGTCGCCGGAAGGAGAACTAGCGCTGGCGGAAGCCTGCGTCTATCTCGCGACCGCGCCGAAGTCGAATGCGGTCTACACGGCGTTCAAGGCGGCCACGCGGGCGGCCAAGGAGCATGGCTCGCTGCTGCCGCCGAAGCACATCCTGAACGCGCCGACCAAGCTGATGAAGGAAGAGGACTACGCCGCCGGCTATCTC